>CALMMH010000681.1 GCA_937868145.1 uncultured Phycisphaerales bacterium | reverse complement strand
CCTCAACGAGACGCAGCGGACCACGCTCGGCCACATCCAGGGCCTGCATCGGATCACGAGGCAGAACTTCCTGCAGATCGATCCGGTCTCCCTGCGGAGCCTGGAGATCCTCCAGACGATCCGGGCCGAGAGCCGCAAGGGTTCGCTGCTCGCCTGCCTGGACGAGACGCTGACCGGCATGGGCGGGCGGATGTTCCGCAACTGGCTGTGCATGCCGCTGTGCGAGGTGGCGGCCATCGAGCAGCGGCAGGACGCCGTCCAGGAGCTGCGCGAGGACGCCCAGGTCCTGACCCAGATCCGTGAGCTGCTGGGCAATATCTCGGATACCGAGCGAATCGCCGCCCGCGTCAGTACGCTCCGCGCGAGCCCGCGCGATCTGCTCGCCCTGGCTCGCACGCTGCGTCAGATCCCGAAACTGCGCGAGTTGCTCGGCCGGATGCGGATGGATCTGCTCGTCCATCTGGCGGGGCAGTGCGACAGTATGGACGAACTGGCGGACTTGCTGGAATCGGCGGTCGAGCCGGAGTGTCCCACGCACCTTCGCGACGGCGGGTTCATGCGAAACGGCTTCTCGCAGGAGTTGGATCGCCTGCGCTCGATCTCGACCGACGGCCAAAGCTGGCTCCGCGAGTACCAGAAGCAGGAATCGCAGCGGACAGGGATCGCGAATCTGAAGGTCGGCTTCAACAAGGTCTTCGGCTACTACATCGAGATCTCGCACGCGGCCGCCGACAAGGCGCCGCCCGACTACGTTCGCAAGCAGACGGTCAAGAACGCCGAACGGTACATCACCGAGCGGCTCAAGGAATACGAGAACGAAGTGCTCACGGCCGAGGAGCGGGCGCTGACGTTGGAACAGAAGCTCTTCGAGGACCTCCGTCAGGAAGCGGCCAGGCACACACGCCGTTTGCAGCAACTCGCCGACATGGTAGCCCAGTGCGACTGCCTGGCCTGCCTGGCGCACGTGGCCGCGAGGCGGAATTTCAGCCGGCCGAAGGTGACGGACGATGCCCGGCTGGTCATTCGCGAGGGCAGGCACCCCGTGCTGGCCGACATGCTCGGGACCGAGTTCGTGCCCAACGACGTCGAGTTGGGCGACGGATCCGGCCAGATCGCCCTCATCACCGGTCCGAACATGAGCGGCAAGAGCACCTACATCCGCCAGGTTGCTCTGCTGGTCCTGATGTCGCAGACGGGCTCTTTCATCCCGGCCAAGGAGGCCGAGATCGGCCTGGTGGACCGCATCTTCACTCGCGTCGGGGCCTCGGACGAATTGACGCGGGGCCAGTCCACCTTCATGGTCGAGATGACCGAGACGGCCAACATCATCAACAATGCCACGGCCAAGTCGCTCGTGATCCTCGACGAGGTCGGCCGGGGCACGAGCACCTACGACGGCCTGTCGCTGGCCTGGGCCATCACGGAGCATCTGGCCACGCGGCTGAAGTGCCGGACCCTCTTCGCCACGCACTATCACGAGCTGACGGAGCTGGCGGAGCTGTTCGACAACATCCGCAACTACAACGTCGCGGTCCGCGAATGGATGGACGAGGTCGTATTCCTGCACCGCATCCTGCCCGGCGGCACGGACAAAAGCTACGGCATCCACGTCGCGAAATTGGCCGGCATCCCCAAATCGATCCTCACCCGCTCGAACGAAATCTTAGAGGAGCTCGAATCCGCCTTCGCCAAGGAAGCCACAGGCGACCGCCTCTCCCGCCACAAAACGAAGGACTCCGACAACGACACCCTCTTCGTCCAAAAGCACAAGAGCGTCCTCGACAAGCTCGCCTCGATCGACGTGAACCACCTCACCCCCCTGGAGGCCATGAACCTCCTGAACCGGATCAAAAACGAGATCGCCGAAGCGTGATCCCTGCAAGTCAGGACTCGAATTCCTAAAATGCAGACGTGATCAGCGACGAAGTACTGAACGAGGTGAAACGCCGTCTGGTGGAGGGCTTTCACCCGGACAAAATCATCCTCTTCGGCTCCCAGGCCCGAGGCACGGCCGACGACCGCAGCGACGTGGACATCCTCGTGATCTGTCCCGTGGCTGACAATCGGAGGACCCTTACTCTTGCTATGGATAGCTCTCTGTGGGGGCTGAGATTGGCTCGGGATATTGTCATTCTGACGCCCGAGGAGTACGAGCGAGATCTACGAATCCCGGGCACGATTGCGCGGCCTGCGTCGCTTGAGGGGAGGGTCCTCTATGAAGACGCCGGATGAGAAGAGGCTGCACGGCGCTGGCTTGTCCCAGTCTTATTGATGTCCCGCCAAACCGTCGGTAGTCGGTCAGATGTGTTGTTTGCGCCGAAACTCTCCGGTCGTGTGTCACCTCTTCGGTTCGGCAATCGTGCCGTCATCCTTCTTGAGATGATAGCACTTCCAGCGGCCCGCGTGTGTGAAGAATCTGATCCTCACGTGTGGTTTCTTTGGCAAATAGCTGACAACAGCCCCCACGCTGTATTGATAGTCCTCATTTTTCACGAGATCGACAA
>CALMMH010000680.1 GCA_937868145.1 uncultured Phycisphaerales bacterium | reverse complement strand
GGGGTCAGCTCCCGCGACCAGGGCAGACACATCGGCGACGTCCTGACGGACCGGATGCTGAACCGACTGATCGAGCGGGGTGGGACGTGCATTCTGTACACGCATCTGGGAAAGATCGACAATCCCAACGTCCCATTCGACAGGAAGGCGGTAGCCGGCTTCCGGCGGCTCGCGGAGGCATTCCACAGTGGGAAGATCCTGGTCACCACGACTCGACGGCTCCTGGACTATCGTCGCGTGTGTCGGGAAATCGCGTTAGACTGCGTTCAGGACAAGAAGGGGCTTCACATCGTCGTGGATACTCGGACGAATGCCCAGATCGGCGACGGACCATCGAGGGCGGACCTGGACGGCCTAACGTTCTATGTGCCGGATTTCCGGACGGTTTGCGTTGTGGTCGACGGGGAGGAAGTCGCTGCTGTTCAGCGGAATGACCGCGACTACACGGACCGGCCCAGTGTGTCTTTGAGTTGGTTATTGCCGGAGTTGCCACACATATGACAAATGATTACTCATCCAACACAGTCACGCCTGTGGAGAGGGCCATCACGGAAACGGTGCAGCACGATACTGAGCCTGCAGCCGCAGTGGTCCCATTTCGTCGCCGGTTGCGGCGAGGGTTCTGGCATGTCTGTGCCCGGCTGTCCACGCTGGGATGGGTGGTCTTGCTGGCAGTTGCGAAGGTGATCGGACGGCGGAGACGGCCAATCTCCAGCCAAGGCTGTAATATCTTGCTCACGGGGCGATTTGACTCCGCCAATTGGATCCGAAATCATCTGGGTCCTTTGGCGGCGTCCGAGGGCTGCGCTCACGTGTGGATGGTGTCGACGAATCCCGTTCCTGCAGTGCCCAAGGTCACGCCGATCTATCCGCCGCAGTGGATGGTAAGGGTCATAGGAGCGACGCAGGCGCGACTGCTGACGTTCGCCTGGGCCACCCTGTGCAGGAGGCCGGATTGGGTCGGTGGCTTCTATCTGGTTGCGAATGGGATCGTCGCGGCATTGGTGGCCCGCCTGGTTGGCGCGCGATCCATGTATTTCTGCGTCGGGGGCCCCGCGGAAGTCTTGGACGGCGGGTGTCATTCCAAAGACAACATTACCGGCAGGATGGAGACGCCTGACGCGGTTGTGGAGTCGCGGTTGCTGAAGATCGTCGGGACCTTCGACACGATCATCACGATGGGGACGAAGGCGGTTACGTTCTTTCGCGAAAAAGGCGTGCACACCGCGTTTCATGTTGTGTCGGGCGGCATCGACCCCTCGCAGTTCCAGCGGGCCACGGAATCTCCGCGGTACGACCTGATCCTGACCGGGCGCCTGGTGGAGATCAAGCGGATCGACGTCCTTCTGCACGCTGTGAAGATCGCGGCGGAGAGAGTCCCGGGCATCAAGGCCGTCATCGTGGGGGACGGCCCGCTTCGCGACTCGCTGCAGGCGTTGTCCGCGGACCTGCACATCGACGGCCATGTCTCTTTTCTGGGACGTCAGGACGATGTGGCGACCTGGCTTCGGCGGAGCAAGGTTTTTGCTCTTACCTCCGATTCGGAAGGATTATCGCTGTCGATGATGGAAGCCATGATGTGCGGTTTGCCCGCGATCGTCTCCGACGTGGGAGATCTGGGCGATCTCGTGGACGACGGGGTGAATGGCTATCTTGTTCCCCGGCGTTCGCCGGAGGTGTTTGCCGAACGTATTGTCGAATTGCTGACTGATAAACGGAAGCAGAAGTCCTTCTCCGAGGCAGCTCATAATGCGGCCATGCGATATGAGACAGACGCCACAATTCAGCGATGGGACCGCATTCTGGCTGAGTTGACGCAGTCATGAAGGTAGAGCAGACGATGTCTCAAACCAAGGTTCCCCTGATGTCCTCGAAGGTCGCTATCGCGGCGGGGCATACTGGGTACCCGGCTAAACCGCCTTATTCACCTGCCGTTAGTTACCCAGAGTATCCGTTTGGTCCGGCGGGTTTGGCGAACGAGGTCAACGAAGCATATGAAGGGGGGCGCGACGCTCTCCGTCTGCTGGAGTTGGATGCAGAGCACTACGGCCAGAAGGACTGGAACCCGCTGAGCGAGTTCATCCGGCCTGGCAACACCGTGGTTCTGAAACCGAACTTCGTTCGCCATTTCCGGGAGACGAAGGCGGGGCATGAGGACTGCCTGATCACCCATGGGGCCGTCATTCGAGCGGCCCTGGACTACGCATATGTCGCTCTCCAGGGACGTGGACGCCTCATCATCGCCGATGCCCCGCAGAATGACGCGGATTTCGACGAAATCCGGAAAATGGCCGGAGTGGACGAGATCGTGGAGTTCTACCGGCGTCACGCACATTTCGATGTGGAGGTGTACGATCTGCGGCCGGAGAAGGCGCGTAAGGTGGATGGAGTCATCGTCGGCCACGACCCTCTGCCCGGCGATCCGGCTGGCTATGTGAAGGTGGACCTCGGACGACATTCCATGTTTGCCGAGGTGGAGAACCTGTGCCATCTGCTCTACGGCTCGGAGTACGACACGAGCGAGATCCGCCGGCATCACACCGGCGGCGTGCACGAGTATCTGGTTTCCCGAACGATCCTGGAGGCGGATTGCGTCATCAATCTGCCCAAGCTCAAAACCCACAAGAAGACCGGCATTACCGTCTGCATGAAGAACCTCGTAGGGATCAACGGCAACAAGAACTGGCTGCCGCACCACCGAGAAGGAACGCCGTCGCAGGGGGGAGATCAGTACCGCGATGACGGTTTGATGCACCGAATCGAACGCAGGTGCATGGAGTGTTTCAGGAGAGCGTTTCCCTTGCTGGGTCCTCTGCGGAGGGTTGTGGCTGGGCCGATCAAGTCTGTGGGAGCGTGTGTCTTCGGGGACACCAACAAGGATGCTGTTCGTTCAGGCAATTGGTACGGCAACGACACGACCTGGCGGATGGTGGTCGATCTGAACAGGATTGTGGCGTACGCCGGTTCGAACGGACAACTGCAAAACGCGCCTGCGAGGCGTATCTTCTGTATTGTCGATGGAATTGTCGGAGGGGAAGGTAACGGCCCTCTGGACCCAACGCGCAAACCGGCTGGATGTGTGGTGGCCGGCAGCAATCCAGTGATTGTCGACCTAGCTTGTACCCGCGTGATGGATTTCGATCATCGGCATCTTCCACTGCTTTGTCACGCCACAGACGCATCCTCCTTGCCTATTGCTATGTGCGGGTATGACGGAGTGGTCTGTGTGTCAAACGACGTCAGGTTGCGGGGTTGCCTGAGTGAAGTGGCTGGACTGAACCTGCGTTTTCGCCCTCATTTTGGGTGGCAGGGACGCGCCGAAGTGGTCTGTTCCGAATGAGTGAGACTGAGTGCCTATGTGCGGAATAACTGGATACGCCGGTTTCGATGACGAGCAACTCCTGCGGGCTATGGGGGCGAGCCTGACGCATCGCGGGCCCGACGATGAGGGATTCTATTTGGGGGCGGGAATCGGTCTGGCCCATCGGCGTCTGAGTGTCATCGATCTGAAGTCAGGTCACCAGCCCATGTCCAACGAAGACCAGACGATCTGGATTGTTTTCAATGGGGAGATCTACAATTACCAGGATATCCGCGCGAGACTGATTGACAGAGGCCATCGTGTTGCTTCGACATCGGACACGGAGGTGATCGTTCATCTGTATGAGGACGAGGGACTAAGCTTCGTAGACCAGCTTCGCGGGATGTTCGCCCTGGCTCTCTGGGATGCGCGAAAGCGACGGCTCGTTCTGGCGCGTGATCGGATTGGAGAGAAGCCTCTATTTTACTCGTTTGATGGGCGGCGGCTTCTGTTCGGCTCGGAGATCAAGGCTCTGCTGCAGCAACCGGTCCGGAGGATGGTCAACGCCCAGGCCGTGTGCGATTTCATGGCAATGGGCTATGTTACCTCTCCCCACACGTTCTACGAGGGGATTGCGAAGTTGGGGCCGGGACAACTCTTGATTCATGAAGATGGCCAAATCCGCTTGGTGTCCTATTGGCAGCGCGCAACACAACGCCGCCAAGGTATTTCCTTCCCCCAGGCAAAGGAGGAGTTGGCGGATCGGCTGAACGAGACAGTCAAATTGTGCCTGAAGAGCGACGTAGAGGTCGGTGGATTTCTCAGCGGAGGGATTGATTCCTCGACCATCGTCGCCCTGATGCGCCGGCATGCGGCCCAAGTGCAGACGTTTGCAGTAGGTTTCGGTGGCGCTGCAACCGGGTACAACGAGTTGTCGTACGCCAGACTCGTTGCCGACCGGGTCGGAAGCACGCATCATGAATTGATTCTGGAGGCAAAGTCCAGCATCGAGTTGCTGCCGAAGATCTTGTGGCATTATGACGAGCCTCATGGCGAGCCTACCTCCGTTTTGGTATACCTGTTGTGCGAGTTCACAAAACGCTTCGTCAAAGTGGCTCTGGGCGGCACGGGAGGCGATGAGATCTTCTACGGCTATCCGCGATTTGCCGGCATTCGTGCTCTCCAATACTATCGTATGTTACCGCGGTTGGTCCGTCGTCACGTGGTCGAAAGGATCGTGCAAAGGTGGCCGGAAACGAGCAAGGGGGGGCGGTTTGTGAACCGCGCAAGGAGGTTTGTGGAAGCCTCAGAACTGCCGCCGGACGAAGCCTACATGAACTGGGTGAGTCTCTTGAGTCGTGACATCCGAATGCCCCTCTTGTCGCGGATGACTGTAGCCGCTGCGGCAAGTCCTCAAGGGGAATCCGTACTGCGCAAGTACCTCTGTGGTTCTGACGATCGCAGTCTGCTCGAGCGAGCGGCCGACCTGGATATCGGCGGTTATCTGCCCGAGTATCAACTCTGCTACATGGACCGCATGAGCATGGCGCACGGCCTGGAAGTGCGTTCCCCGTTGTGCGACTATGAATTGGTCGACTTCGTGACGTCCCTGCCGTCTTCATACCGGCTCCATGGGAGCCGATCCAAACACATCTTCAAGGAAGTGGCCGTCGAGTGGATCCCCCGAGGTATTGTCAATCGCCGCAAGCGAGGTTTTGACTCGCCCATTGGGGAGTGGATCAAGGGGGATTTACGGGAGTTCGTCGATATATTCCTGTCCCGGGAACACATTGGACGAAGCGGGTTGCTCGATCCCGACCGAGTCACGGTATTGCTGGGAGATCATCTGTCTGGCCGGCGAAACTACGCGTTGCAACTGTGGAGCATCATAGCGATCGAGGCATGGTACCGTATGTACATTGAGGATGGTGTGACTGACGTGTCGTCCTATTCCCTGAGCGACATTCGCGGCGCGGTCGCATCGCCCGCTCGAGTACAAGGGAGGGGGTGTTTATCCGCAGAGACGCAAAGCCCTGATGTGCGGTCTTCCAAGCGGGCTCGGCGATCCCGAATCAACCGCAGGAGACTGTGGGAATCGACCCCTCCGTCCGTGAGGCGGTTTCTGGGGCCTGTGTTTC
>CALMMH010000679.1 GCA_937868145.1 uncultured Phycisphaerales bacterium | reverse complement strand
GAAAGGAGGAGGGTTATGATGAGCGTGAGCGGCCAGAGCCGTCGGCCCGCGATCTCCAGTCCGCTCGGGATCGCGGTGCGAGCCGTCACGAGCCGCTCCGCGACGGCCGGCAGGGCGGCCAGCCACAGGGGACCGGTCCAATTGATCTTCACCTCGTGGCGGAGGCTGAACAGGACGAAGACCGAGAGCGGGACCAGCGTGAAGACGGTTGTGAACCGTTGTGTCGTGGTCGAAGGCTCTTTCTCGTGGCCCCGTCGAGAGGGGACGACGGCCCGCAGGGCGTCGAACAGGCCCAGCGGCGTGATCAGCAGGACCATGGCGACCAGGAGCATGGGCAGGCCGAACTGGCTTTGCGCGTCGAGACGGTGGCTGCTCTGGAAAAGAAACGACGCCCAGCCGTGCTGCTGATTCCACAGGATCACGGGAGAGAACAGCGCTCCGGCCAGGATCATCGCCAGGTACGGCTCGGGACGTCGCAGCCATCGTCGACTCGGGCGATCCAGCAGGATGAATACAAAGGTCGCTGGGATCAGCAGTGCGATCGTATACTTGGAGAGCATGCCCAGGCCGATGCAGACTCCCGCGGCCCACCAGGCTCTGCCCCGGCCGGCCGGCAGGGCGCGTTGCAGGAAGAACAAGGCCCCGGCCCAACAGGCGGTCAACGGAGCGTCGGGTGTCGCGAAGAAACCGAAGAGAAAGAAGAAGGGCAGCGCCGCCGTCAACATCGCAGCGACGAGGGACGTCTTTTTGTCGAAGAGGTCGCGAGCCAGAGCGAAGCAGAACCCCGCGGTGGCGAACCAGCAGAGGAACGCGCCGAGGCGGACGCCGAACTCGGTGTCGCCGAAGAACGTGGTGCCCAGGCCGATCAGCCAAGCCACCATCGGCGGATGGTCCAGGTAGCTCATCGCCGGATGCTGTGCGTAGTTCCAGTAGTAGGCTTCCTCGGGCAACAGGTCCGGCAGTCCCAGATAGACCAGTCGCAGCAACACCGCATAGCCGATCAGTCCGACGGCAGCTATGCGCCATGACAAGCTGTTGGCCGAATCTCCGTCGCGGCGGAATGCAAAGAACACGCCGCCGAGATGATTGATGAGGATGGCGACCGCGGCCGCCACCGGCAGCGCCGCGTGCTCCGACCAACCGGCTCGCTGCATCAGCAGCGCGAGCACGCCCCCACGAAGAAACAGGGCCGCCAGGCACACCGCAGCGAAACGTGCAGACGTCCCCCAGCCGTGACGTTCGTCGGTCGGCGGTGCGAACAGCCGGCGGCTCGCCATGTAACCGAGGATTGAAGCGAGGAGGAAGCTGAGGATATGCGAGAGCGTCAGGCTCAGATCGAAAGCCCTGAAGAGTTCGAACAGGCCGACGTCGACGCCAAGGGCCAGCAAGGCGATCGGGGCGACGCGTCCGGCCGTGATCCCTCCAATGCCGCCGGTCAGTGCGACGATCCGGCGCAAACAACAGGCCGCCTGCCGGATCGTCATTTTCGATCGTCCTTGGAAGCGGTCGCTAAAGCAGATGGGAACCTCGCCGACGCGGAGGTTGCCTTCATTTCGCAGCAGCACCTCCAGGCCGATCTTGAAGCCTTCCGCATCGTCCCCGACTCGGAGAAGTGTGTCCCGGCGGACTGCGAAGAAACCCGAATGGGGATCGTGCACGTCGACAAGCGGCCAGACCACGGCTGCCGCGACCCGCGACATCATCCGTCGTCGCCAGGGCCAATCGGGAATCCGCCCGCCGCAGACGTACCGGCTGCCGATGACCATGTCCTGGGAGCCTGCCAGGACCGGTTGAGTCAACGCCGGCGCCTGGTCGGGATTGTGACTTAAGTCCCCGTCCATGACAAGGATCACGTCGGCCCTCGCCTGGCGTGCGGCGACCATCACGTCTCCGGCCAGCCCTCGTCCGCTTTGTGCGTCTACCAGCCGGACCGGGCTCCGCGAGGTCCAAGCCCGCACTTTCTCCTGTGTCCCATCGGTGGACCCGCCATCGGCGAACAGGACCTCGATCTTTCGACCGCTCGGAGCAAAGGCGTGGAACAGCCCCGTCAGCAGGGAATCCACGTTCTCTGCTTCATTGAGTGTCGGCACCACGACCGAGATATCAGGGTTCGCGCCCTGGTTGTCCATACGTCTCCCATCCTTCGACGGCTGTCCGGCGTATACCCTCGCAGGAGCCGGAATTTGGTCAAGAGCTTATCCTGCGAGGCCGCGACCGGCAAGAGGCAAAGAGCGTCTGTTGCGGCGAGAGAACGACAATGTCCTTGTGATAATGGTGAAAACATGGTATATATAGGATGATTCAAGTCCGAGACGCTGTTTCGGCGTCGTGGAGGTGTTTGTCTGCCTGTAACAGGGTGATTCTGTCGTCGCGGTGATTTTTGTGGGAGGTCTGCCATGCGTGGTGAGCTGACGTATCCGATTTCGCTGTTGTTTGTGACGATCCTCTCGACCCCTCTTTTCGGCCAGTTGCCCGCCGGCTGGACCAGCAAGGACATTGGCGGTCCCGTCGCTGCCGGCAGCGCGCAATATGACGCGAGCATGCAGGCCTGGACTGTCCGAGGCGAGGGCACGGGCATCCGCGGGACGGCCGACCAGTTTCAGTTCACCTATAAAACCCTCGTCGGCAACGGCGAGTTGGCGGCCCGGGTCGTCAGTCTCGATCCGCCTCTGGCCGACTGGTCCATGGCCGGCGTCATGATTCGGGTGCTGCTGACGCCCGGCTCGCCGTACCTGTTCATGGGCGTCAGCGCCAACACCGAAACCGCCGATCATGGCATCACGTTCTGGGGACGCCTGGCGATGGACGGCGCCGCCGACCAGGTCAGCTCCGGGGCGACCGGGGCTCCCTGTTGGGTCAAGGTCACGCGGACCGGGGACGCCTTTGCCGGGTACTCCTCGCCGGATGGCAAGACGTGGACTCAGCAGTACAGCACGACGGCGCCGGGGATTCCCCCGAGCATCTACATCGGTTTCGCCGTCGCCTCCGAGGTCAGCGGCAAGCAGGTTGCCGCGTTGTTCGACAGCGGGCCCATGGAGGCGACGAACCCCGAGCCGGTCGACGGCGCCCGAAACATCTTGACGCCGGTGTTCGAATGGACGTCCGGAATCACCGCCGCGTATCACGACATCTACTTCGGAACCAATCCCGAGCTGGGGACCGCGGACTTCGTGAGCCGCCAGCCGGGCGTCGCCTCCATGTATTGGCATCTGCCGGGCCTGATTGCCGGGACGAAGTACTACTGGCGGATCGACGAAGTGGCCGCAGACCAGGTCACGATCTATCCGGGGACGGTCTGGTCCTGTACGGCTGCCCCCGCGACCGCCTATTCGCCCAGGCCGTGGAACGGGCTTGACGGCGTGGGCGTCGACGCGGATCTGGCCTGGACTTCCGGCGTGGGCGCCAAGTCGCACGATGTCTATTTCGGCGCCGACAAGGCCGCCGTCAAAGCCGGCGACGCGAGCGCGTTCAAAGGCAACGTCTCCGTCGCGACCTGCGATCCGGGGACACTGGCCGAGGACACGACGTACTACTGGCGAATCGATGAACACGATGCCGCCGGCCAGGTGTATGCCGGTCCGCTGTGGAGCTTTGCGACCGTCGGTTCCGGCATTGGCGTTCGCGCCGAATACTTCCGCGGCGTGGAGATCGTGGGCGACCCTGTGGCGACCGCGACAGAGGATCAGATCAACCACGATTGGGGCAGCGACAAAGTGGCAGGGGACCTCAGCGACAGCGTCTCGGCCCGTTGGACTGCGGACCTCGAAGTTCCCTTCACCGAGACGTATCAGTTCACCACGACGACCGACGACGGCGTGCGGCTCTGGATCAATGACCGGCAACTCATCGACAACTGGACCGACCACGGAACCACCGATGACGTCGCCACGGTCGCTCTCGTCGGCGGCCAGTTCTATCGCCTGCGGATGGAGTGGTACGACAAGAGCGGCGGTGCGGTGGCGAAACTGCTGTGGCAAAGCCCCTCGGTCAGCAGCCAAGCGATCCCGGCGGGCGTCTTGCAACTGCCGGTCCACGCCGTGAGTCCTTACCCGGCCAATGAATCCGTGAATGCCCCGCAGACGCTCCTGCTCCAGTGGACGGGCGCTGAATCCGCCGTGCAGCACGACGTCTACTTTGGCCAGGATGCCGACGCGGTGGCCGAGGCCGACACGACGACCGCGGGCGTCTACCAGGGCCGTCAGGACGCCGAGTCCGTCACGTTCGACCCGGGCGAGCTGGAGTGGAACAAGACCTACTACTGGCGAGTGGACGAAGTGGACGCGGACGGATCCTGGAAGGGAGCGGTCTGGAGCTTCACCGCAGCCGACTTCCTTGTGATCGACGACTTCGAGACCTATACGGACGAAGAGGGCAGCCGCATCTATCAAGCCTGGTCCGATGACTACGCCAATGACGAATGCGGTTCGACCGTCGGGTACATCGAAGCCCCGTTCGCCGAGCAGACGATCGTCCACAGCGGCGGCCAGTCCCTGCCGCTGGACTACAACAACGTGTGCTCGCCGCACTACTCGCAGATCGAGCGGGAATTCTCGTCCTCGCAAGACTGGACCGTCGGAGGCGTCGATACGCTCGTTCTCCACGTCCGGGGCAGAGCGAGCAACTTCGCGGCCTCGTTGTGCGTGGAGCTCCAGGACAAGGCCGGAAAGGTCGGCTTCGTCCGCCACCCCGACGCGTCGATCGTTCAGAACGCCAAGTGGACCGAGTGGAAGATCCCGCTGAGCGAATTCGCCGGCGTGAACGTCGCCAGGATCGAGAAGATCTCCCTCTGCGTGGGCGACAAGACCGCTCCGGTCGCGGGCAGCTACGGCCTGGTCTTCATCGACGACATCTGGGTGGTCAAGCCGTAGCCGACGGGCGGTATGGACCGATGGGACGAATGGGACCCATCGGACGGATGGGATCCGGCCGGGCTGCTATTTGTCTGTCAGGAATTTTTGGATCATCATGCCGCAGAGCTTGTCCAGACCCTTTGCGGCGGCGTCGCCACCGAGGTTCGTCGCGACGAGGACCGCGAAGTTCTTCTGCGGTGCGATCCAGACGATCGCGTAGTTCATCGTGTTGCTGCCGCCGTGAGAGAGGGCGATCCCGCCGGCCCAGTCGCGACGCCAAAGGCCCCAGCCCAGAGCGTACTCCCCGCCGAAGGGGGGCTCCTTCAATTGCCCGACGCAGGAGGTTGGCAGCAGACTCGGTTCGCCGCGGGCGGCCGCCAGGACGGCCTGGACGTATTTCGCCCAGTCGGCCATCGAGCAGTGGACGCGTCCGCCCGGCGTCAGGAAGGGCGGATTGTCGGCCAGCGGACCGGGTTCGATGGAGATGATCCTGTCGCCGTCCCTGCGGTGACCCCACAGGGCGTCGACCTTGCCCGGCGCGCCCATCGCCCCGAACCCGGCGGTCCGCATCCCCAGCGGCTCGAACA
>CALMMH010000678.1 GCA_937868145.1 uncultured Phycisphaerales bacterium | reverse complement strand
GCCGCCACCCATCATGCCGCCGCCCATCATACCGCCCATCATGCCGGCCATGCCGCCGTAGTTGGCGGGAGGACTGACGAGATCGCTGACGTCGTAGACGCGGGTTTCCATATTCTTCTTCGGCAGGCCGATTCGGGTCGCCACGGTAACCACGCCTCGATTCACAACATACTCGACGCGATAGTCATCGCTGGTCGCCAGAGGGTCGGTCAACGCGCTGAGCAGATTCTCCAACGCCGTGCCCAAGCGAACCTTGGACGGGCCGTCGAACTCCACCGCGCTGGATTGTTCGATGTTGGCGTTGTCCAGCAGGTCTCTCCAGAGCACCACGAGGTTCAGCGGAGGCTCAACGGAATTGCGCAGAGTATCGAAAGCCTCGCTGGCCGGAGTCTGCGACGTGATCGCCGAGAGGTCCACTTCGATATCGAGCTGATCGTAGATCCTGGCGTTCGACGGATCCAACTGGAACGGAGCATCCGGTTTGCGCGTCGGCTTCTCGATGATCTCACGCCAGTTCTTCGGATAGGTGATCTCGTCCGCGTAGGGAATGGACGCCTCGTCCGTGTTCAACTTGATGTCGGCGGTCTGCCGCCTGTCGAGTTTGTCCAGCTCGATCTGTTTGCGGTAATAGATCATGTCCTCGACCATGTCTTTCATGGTCAGGGCTTCATCGTTGAGGGGCTCGATCACCAGGAGCGCCTCGAGCTGGCCGAGGGCGGCCTCGTACTGCTGCTGCTTCCAATAGGCCTTTGCCCGCCCGATCAAATCGTCGACTCTCTGCTGACGATCCTGCTCAGCCTGCGTCCTGAGCCGCTCTTGCGCTTCGGCCGATTCCTGACGCTTCTGTGCGTCCAACTGCTTGTCCTGCTCGGCCTGCGCCTCGTTGATGCGCTCGCTGGTCCCGGTCAAGCGTTGCGAGTACTGCTTGTACAGATCGTCGCCCAGATACAGTTGATTCTCGTTGACGATGCGAATCGCGTTCTCAACCCGATCCCGCGCCGAGGCGAAGTCGCCCTGAGCCATGAACTTCTGGGCCTGATTGACCGCGTCGTTCACGACATTCTCGACGTAGCTGCGGACGATGTTCCGCTGCCGATTGATCTCATCGATGAAGCCGCCCTGTCCGGCGGCGGGCTGATCGGCCAACGGAGTCAGACTCGGCGCCGGGGTCATCGGGACCATCGGGGCCGCCGGAGTCGTCGCCACAGGCGTCTGGACCGGAGCCGCAACGTCCTGCGCGGCCAACTGCGCGTCGATCTGAGCCACATAGTCTTCCGGACGCAGTCCCGGCGGGGCCGAGATCGAACCACTGCGAGCCACCTCGACAAATCCCTGACGGGCCGCCACCAGCTCGCCTTGGATGTACAGCTCCCGGCTGCGGTTGTACAGTTCCTGAATCCGCTCGCGCTCGCCTTGTCCGGCGGCCGCGTTCTGTGCACGGAAGTCCGAGGGGGTGTTCGCCAGCACAGTCGTGCCGACCGCAGGCGAGACCTCCGCCAGCGTCACCGGATGAACGACAGGCTTGCCGGCATCGACCGCCTCGATGCTCGCCAGGCGACCGCGGATTTCCTCCGCCATCGCCGTGGGCATCAGGCCGCTCTGGAGGACCTTCGTGAAGCCCTCTTTCGCAGTCGTCAAGTCGCCGTCCTGATAGGCCTGCACGCTCTTGTAGTAGGTCTCGGCGATACTGCTCTTGTATCGCTCCAGCGCGTCGCCCGCGACAGGTCGGGCCGGCTCGGCAGTATTCTGCGAGGGCGCAGTGGCGCTGACGACAGTCGCTTCGGGGGAAGAATTGCCGCCTCCGAACAGCCTCGCCATTTCCTGACGCTCTTGATCCGTCAGAAACTCACTGTCCTTGACGCTCTCGAGCCGCGCACGCGCAGCAGCAACATCCCCCTTGCGGTTGAGTTGCCCTGCCGCCTCGCGGGCCTCGACGATGCGATTGCGTTCCACCACTGCATTGCTCGCTTTGGCGCGCAGGGATTCGAGCTTGCGTTGCTCGACGGGATCCAGGTACTGCGAGTACTTCTGAGCCCCCTGGAAGGTCTTTTCCGCCTCACTGTAGTAACCGCGGTCATACTGCTGCTGCCCGACGGTCACAATGTGCTGCACCATGCGTTGCAGTGTGGCGTCATCATCCCCCTGTGCTGCCGGTGACGGAGTCACATGCACTAGACATGCCGCGGCGAGCGAGACCAATGCGAGAATTGTCGAAACGGTCCCCTTCCGCACAGACTTTGCGTACACACTTGGCCTGTCCAAAACCTAACCTCCTGCCTATAATGTCGTCACCCTCTTATGGGAAACCTGTTACCGTAGATGGCTATTTACAACCTCCACCGATAGGATGTAGGACAGAGTTACGACTTCAATCTATTAAAATAGCCAGTTTTTTGCAAGGGAAAAATCGTTCCCCAGACTCTTTGACCGATAAAATCCGAACTACCTCCGACAGAACGAGTTATCACGAAGTGACGAGAGGCGAATTGAGGCATCAAAAATGAGCACCCAAGACCGAGCGGAAAACGACACACTGGCAAAGTCCGGCAATATGGCGAATCTGGAGGACCACCCGCTGATCCTGGCGGTGGAGACTTCCAGCCGAATCGGCTCGGTGGCCCTGGCCCTCGGGGACAGATTGATCGAAGAAACCGCTTTTTCCGGTCCTATGAGCCAAAGCGAGGAGATCTTCCCGACCATCGAGAGTCTTCTGACGCGACAGGGTCGCGGCCCCCGGGATATCGCCCAAATCCACATCGCCATAGGCCCAGGCAGCTTCACAGGCCTTCGCATTGCGGTGACTCTCGCCAAATCTATGGCCCTGGCTCAGGGGACGCGAATCGTAACGGTAGATTCCCTGGACGTGGTCGCGGCCAACCCGGCGGATGCCCCCCGGGACGCCGACGGCCGGCAGGGCGAATTCGGACCTACCCCCCTTCCAAACCGAATCGCGGCCCTGTTCGACGCCAAGCGAGGTCAGTTCTACGTGAGTATCTATGATCGCATCTCCCCCAAGGACGCCGCCTCCAGGGGATTCCCTGGAGATGCGACGGGCTATGAGATCGCGGCCCCGCACGGCGGCATCTGGCGGAAGGTTTGCCCGGACTCCCTGATGACGGCCCGGGAGATTATGGACGGATTTGCCGGCGCCGGCGTCCTGGGCATCTTGGGCGACGGCCTGCTCTACCACCGTGAGGAGTTTTCCCGGGACGACGTCGTGATTCTTGCCGAGAACTATTGGAGTCCCCGCGCCGCCTGCGTCCACCAGCTAGGGTGGCAGAAGGCTCAAAGCGGCCGATTCGACGATCCTCTGGCCCTGACCCCGTTCTACCTGCGAGGCCCCCAGGTGACCCTCAGGCAGAGACCGTGATCCTTTCGGCCGACGCCGGTCCGTCACGGCGGATCGGGAATCTCCCAAGAACAACCTAAACCCTGTTCGGTTCGTCATTTACGACAGGACCAATCAGAGATTGCCGCCAAAGCATGGCCGTCTCCGTTCGCAGATGCGGCCGGGGACCGGTGGCAAGGAAACGCAGTTGAACGACAAGGAGGAACCCGACACAACGTTCCCCTTGGCCCAAGTCGCTTCCCTCGGTTCTATTCCGCACACCCCCAAAAGCCGCGTTGCTCCATCGCTCGCATTTCCATCCGGATTCTGCTGACATCCGATTTCGGCAAAAACGCCGTGGATTTGCTCCAAAAATCTCTTGCTGCCTATTCCCCTATCCTTCATATTCTGGTATAGATTTGTAAGACAATGGGCATCCACTAGAGATGTACCTACGCGGTGATGCGTTTTGCCTGTGTAGCCGGTATGCCCTCTATATCTCAGGACCCTACGGAAAGGAAGGTAGGTCAATGAACATCTACATCGGGAATCTTGCCCCCGACACAACCGAGGATGAGGTGAAAGAAGCTTTCGCCCCCTTCGGCGATGTCGCGTCGGTCAAGATTATTCGAGACGGCGCCACAGGCGAATCTCGAGGATTCGGCTTTGTTGAGATGCCGAACGAGGAACAGGCCAAGGCTGCGATCACCGACATGAACGGCAAGGAGCTCAAAGGCAACGCGCTCCATGTCGAGGCAGGTCGCGCCAAGGCCGCGGCCCCCGGCTTCGGCGGCGGCAGGCGGCCGAGTGGGGATCGTGGCGGTCCGCGAGGCGGCGGCCGACCGGGCGGACGTCCCGGTGGCGGCGGCGGTGGTTATCGCGGCGGCGGCGGTGGCGGCGGCGGTGGTGGTTATCGCGGCGGCGGTGGCGGCGGCGGTCGGGATCGCGGTGGCGATCGCGGCGGCAGCGGCGGCGGACGGCCCCGTTATTAATTGAACGTCGGTCAGACGTAGTTCGCTGTAGTCTTTCTGTGTCCACATCCGGATCGAGCAGAGTTGTTGTTGGGTCTGCGCGTGGCGTTGTAGGGCTGCAGAATCAAGACGTGTCGCAGGTGGCGGTTCATGATGAGTGGACCGCCACTTGTCTTTTTGAGACGGGGAGAGCGAATCATGCCCAGACAAAGCGCCGGACTGTTGATGTACAGAAGGCGACAGGGTCGGGCCGAGGTACTCCTCGTGCATCCCGGCGGGCCCTTCTGGACGCGGAAAGACCTGGGCGCGTGGTCCATCCCCAAAGGCGAATTCACCGAAGAGGCTCCACTCGACGCGGCCAAGCGGGAGTTTCACGAGGAGACAGGCTTCACCGCCTGCGGTGACTTCCGTCCCCTCGAACCCGTCCGTCAATCCGGCGGCAAACTCGTCCACGCCTGGGCAATCGAAGGGGACTGCGACGCCGAGGCTGCCAAGAGCAACACCTTCACGATGGAGCACCCGCCTCGCTCCGGCCAAATCCGCACATTCCCCGAGGTGGACCGAGCCGCTTGGTTCCCCCTCCCCCAAGCCCGCGAAAAGATCCTCAAAAGCCAACTCCCCCTCCTCGACCAACTTGAGAATCTGCTGGGACGCTGATCCCGTGAGAGAGGATACGGGCGGCCCCTCTGGACGCCAGGGGATAGGACGGAGGAAGGACGGCTTCGTAGGATTGGTTCTCAACCCACGCGGTCCCCATTCCTAATCGCGGAAGACGCGGACCGATCCGGATTCCGCCGCAAGCGGCGGGAGTTTGTCGCTTTGGAGCCACCAGCACAAAGGGTGCTGCGTACGCCTCACATGCGGCCTGCACAGTCCGGTCACAAGCGAGCGTCTCGCTCGCGTTTCAAACCGGAGGCCCCACACGCGATAAACTCCCCCCGCACGACCGCTTCGGGCGTGCCTTCGCCGAAGACCCTGGTACGCGAAAACGGTAGACGTCCGCGGTATCGGGAAGTCCTGTTTGTGAAATGTGTAGGTTTGACACCGGCTTCCCCTTCTACGGCGTCAAGGGCAATGTCTCGATGCCGCCGCCGGTGATCCTCAAACTGATGTTGCTGCTGTTCCTCTATGATGTGCCTTCGGAGCGGGAGTTGATGAGGACCCTTCCTTATCGCTTGGACTGGCTGTGATTCCTGGGTTACGATCTCGACAGCCAGGTCCCCGACCACAGCGTGTTGAGCAAGGCGCGCAGCCGCTGGGGCGTCGAGGTTTTCGAAACGATCTTCGCCCAAGGGGTTTCTCCGTGTGTTCAGGCAGGGCTGGTCAATGGACGCAAGATTCACATGGACGGCAGCCTGGTCGACGCGAATGCCTCCAACAACTCGATCTGCAAAGGGCCGGAGGTATTGATCGAGCGTTTGCGACAGGAGCTTCGCGGGGAGATGGCCAAGTTGGATGAGCCCGAGCCGGACTCTTCCGCGTCCAGTGGTGCCGGCGATACAGCCCTCTCCCCTTCGTCCGAACCGCCTGAACCTCAGTCCCAGATGCCGGCAGAGCCCGCCGAGACACATCGCAGTGGAGCCAAGAAGTACTATCAGCCCAAGAACCGAGGCCTGGTCAGCACGACCGATCCGGACGCTGCGATCGTTCGCAAAGGCTTCCAGGAACCCCGGGCACGGTACAAGCATCATCGAGCGGTGGATGATTGCTGCGGAGTGATCACCGCCGTGGAAACGACCGCCGACGACGTGGAGGAGAACACCCAACTCCTGGATCTGGTGGATCAGCACCAGAAGAACACCGCCTGCCCGGTCGAGATGGTGGTGGCGGACAAACAGTACCGCACGGCGGACAACTTCCGGGCCTGTCAACAACGCGGGATCGCCGGCGTCGCAAATGGCGGATGGAGGGCAGCTTCGGAGACGCCGCGACCCATCATGGATTCAAGCGAGCAAGATGGCG
Source organism: uncultured Phycisphaerales bacterium (assembly GCA_937868145.1). GTDB lineage: Bacteria > Planctomycetota > Phycisphaerae > Sedimentisphaerales > Anaerobacaceae > PLanc-01. The sequence goes on along the minus strand of CALMMH010000678.1, from coordinate 2,132 downwards.
GCGGCTCTGGCGTCAGCGGATTCAGGACCTGCTGATCGCAACGGTGCAGAACCTCCGGACCCTGGTTCGCCGTGCCAAGGCTCCGCGAGCCGGGGTTTGCTCCGAGCATCTGGACGGCGCAGTCACGACAGGCAAAGCGTTCACGGCCCTCGTTGCGACTGCCGTCGGCTTGCTCCTGACAGGGGAGCGTCGGACGGCCGCGAACTTGCCATAAGCCCAACCGCTCCGTCAAACAGCGTCCCTGACACCCCCAAGCCCTTCGGGCAACAGCCCGTCGACGGTTGGCCCTTCTTGCTTCACACTTGACACATCATCCCGATATGCCCTTGCGGGCGCACTACGAGCGGGCCGGACAGGAGTCGGGCTTTTCACGCGGATTCGGAATGCGTGCGGTCTACTGTCTTACTGATTCGCGGCCAGCCAGAGGTCTGCGAAGACGCGGAGGTCCAGGGTGTCCACGACGCCGTCGGCGTTGAGGTCCGCGGACGCGCCCTCGGCGGGGAGAGGCTGGTCCAGAGCCTTGGCCAGGAAGGTGAAGTCGTCGCCGTCGAGGTCGCCGTCGGCGTCGAAATCGCCGGCCTTCGCCAGGCCGCGATAGAGGCGGACTTTGCCGTCGCCGTAGCCGACGAGCAGGTCCCAGTAGCCGTCCTTGGGTCCGAATTTGCCGTCGCCCGTCCAGTAACAGACATCGGGACGCGAGCGGAAGCCGTTCGGCAGGTCGATGGCGGCGCCGGCCGACTGCACCAGCGTGTAATTGCTGAACGCCGGGAGCGAATCCGTGCCGGTGTTTTTGTAGAACAGGATCATGCCGTCGGTGTTGCCGGTGAGCAGGTCCTTCTTGCCGTCGCCGTCACAGTCGGCGAACACCGGGCTCGACCGGCCGCTGGGGACCGTCAGGTCGCGATCACCCGCCTGGACAAAGAACCCGTCCGGCGAAGAGAAGTAGAAATGCGGCGGGATCGAGCCGTCGCAGCCGCAATTGTAGAAGACGTGGATCAGGCCGTCGAGGCCGCCTATGACGAGGTCCAACATGTCGTCGTCGTTCCAATGAACCAGGGACGGCGTGGCGCGGGAACCGACGTCGAGGAGGGAAACACCGGCGCTGCCGACGGTCAGGAGCGTTCCGGCGTCGAAAGCGGGCTCGTTGTTATCCGTGACGTTCAGGAAGACTTTCACCGTGCCGTCCGCCAGACCGACCAGCAGGTCCTTGCGGTCGTCGTCATCCCAGCAAACCATGCGGGGAAAGCAACCCTGGCAACCCGCCGGCGTGCAGGTCAACTCGCCGCCGTCCGCCTGAGCGTAGAAGAAACCCGCGAAGCACGGATCGGACTCGAGACCGACGTTGAGGTAGACGCGGACCTTGCCGGGGTAGTTGCTGCCGCCTTCGCCGACGATCAGGTCGCGCAGGCCGTCGTTGTTCCAGTCCTCAAACGAAGGGACCGAGTAGCCGGGCACGGCGATGTCGTTTCCATCGGCCTGAAGGACCTCCTCCGGGCCGAGATTGATGACCCCATCCTGACCGAAAGCCTGCACACAAAGGACAACCGCGATCAACGCCGTGACCAGCATCCGCGAACAATTCATACCCAACCTCCTCAATCGAGACGAAGACACTCCCCTACACGGGAGGCTCGTACCCCATGTACACGCAGGAAACGCCATTGACCGGCGACCCCTCCAGACTCCGATAGCATACCGCAAAAGGGGGGAAAAGTCAATGAAAGATGCCCGGCGGCTGCGACCGGCAGGCGGTGGCGGATTCCGAGGCTGCGCGGCACACGTCAAGCAGATGCGAGGAATACCGAGGGGCACGGCCACGAAGGAGGCTGTCTCGCGTGGTCGCCCCTCGCTCGGGACATTCTCGCGAAAAATGAAGAATTCACCCCTGAAACGGCCGATGATGTGTTAGAATGACGTTAGCCGAACGTCCGATATTGCATCAGTGAGACCGGCATAGACGGCGTCCAGAACACGGTCGCAACCTCACGGTGGATCGGCTCGAACCTGCCGCCTGCGGCAAGAGCCACGTGTGAGATTCCCTTTCGGCGGACTCGGCGGATTCGGCCGGCGGGGACAATACGGGAGATAAGGATGAGACTAGCGATGAGAGAAGCGATCTGCAATCGGGGGAG
>CALMMH010000677.1 GCA_937868145.1 uncultured Phycisphaerales bacterium | reverse complement strand
CGAAAATCTCATCGAGATTGAGGCCCGTCTCTTCCACATCGTCACCGGCCGCGGCCGACAAGGCTGCGCGAACGTCCTTGTCGGCCGACTCCACTGTCACGTTCCACGGGCCATCCTGCCGTACGACATCGAGGATGCCCGGGATCTTCGACAGATCCATCGCGGCCTTCGGTCGCAGGACGAATCGTCGGATCGTGTCCCGCAATTCGTCTGTCGGCGCGGCCTTGATGATCCGGCCGTGGTCCAGGATGGCGACCCAGTCCGCGACCGGCTCGATTTCGTACAGCAGGTGGCTGGAGAAGAACACCGTTGCTCCCTCCGCCTGGAGCAACGTGATGACGCTTCGCAGGAATTCCTTGCGGGCGATGGGGTCCAGGCCCAGCGTCGGATCGTCGAGGATGACGGTCTTGGGCCGGTGCGCCAGCGCCAGCAGCAGGGCCAGACGCGTATTCTGTCCCTTGGAGAGGGTCCCGACTTTGCCTCGGGCCGGCAGGTCGAACTGTCGCAGCAGTTGCTGGGCATAGGCTTGATCCCACGTCGGATAGAAGCTGCTCGTCCAGCGGACGATCTCCTCGACTCGCATCCAGTCGTACATCCGCTGGTCTTCCGCCACGTAGCCGACCGATTGGCGAACCGCAATCGCATTCGTCTGCGGATCGTTCCCAGCGACCAGGCATTTGCCTGCCCGTGGAGCCAACAGGCCCAGGAGAATCTGAATCGTGGTGGTTTTGCCTGCGCCGTTGCGTCCGAGGAAGCCGAAGACGGTCCCTTCGGGCACGTCCAGGTTCACGCCGTCGAGGACTTCTTGCCGGCCGTACGCAAAGTGCAGATCGGAAATGGAAATCGCTGCTTTACTCATGATGGGGACTCCGCTTCTTCTCGGCCAGGATGATTTGAAACTCCTTCTCCAACAGTGTGTGCATTTGTTCGGAGGGGATCTCCAAATGAATCGCCTGCACGGCGGCCTCGCGCAACAACGCGGCGACCGCCTTCTTGCGGTCGCTCATCGGGAGCGTTGCGTTGCCCTCGGCGACGATCGTGCCGTTGCCGCGATCCACCTCGAGAACACGCTCCCGACACAGCTCGTTGTACACTTTGAGGATGGTGTTCTGATTCACCGCCAGTTGCCCGGCCAACTGCCGGACGCTGGGGACCTTGTCGCCGGTCTTCAAGATCCCGGCGGCGACCTGATGCTTGATCTGGTCCATGATCTGCCGGTAGATCGGCGACGAGGAGGATGGTTCGATTCGAATGAACATGATGGATCGTCTCCACAGTTCGGTCGTTCGATTCCGTCAGCTATACTGTTATACATCACTATAACACTGGCCCCACGCACCGTCAACAGGAAAATCAAAAAAAATTCTGTGTGTACACGGAATCTGACGAATGGGTGGCAGCCTCAAGTCCGCAGGACTTGGGGATGGCTCACGAGACCGGAAAACTATCGTGGTCGATCGTTAGCGGTCCGATCCGAGCTTCGCTCCAATCCGCCGCACTCGAGTATCGCCACTCGTCCGCCGCCTGAGCGAGTTCTTTTCTCACGGGGTTGTTGTGGATGTACCGCATGGCCTCCAGGAGAGTCTTGACCGTCGTGATGTTCCTGTCGTATCCGCCGCCCTTTTGCCAGAACCGATAAGGACGCGCCTCTTGTCCTGTTGCCAACAGTCGAAGTCCAGCAGGGTTGTTGTTCTTGAGGTATTCGATTGCCCTGCGCGAGACAGGCTGCTTAATCGCCAATAGAATCGCAGAGACGGAATAGATCTCTTGCCGAGGGCAGAGAATCAGATGGACGTGATTGGGCATGAAGACATACGCCCAGAGATCGAAGTCATATTTCTGTCTCGCGGCGTTGATGGAATCGACCAGATACTCGCATGTTCGTTGACGAGACAAGAACGGACGACTCCCATAGCAGTTGAACGTTAGTTCGTGAGCGTGTCCTGCCGTGTTCCAGCGTTGGCAACGTTTCGTGTACCTCTCGCCGTCCAACATCGCCTCACCTCGCATCGGGTCTCGCGGTTTCCTCTATAACGTCGAAAAGCCATCCCCAAGGCCTTCGGCCTTGAGGCTGCCACCCGTTTGATGTATCCCCATTCTCACTCAGTAGATGGGAGAATGCAAGAATAGAACAGGAGAGGAATCAAGCCGTGCCTGGATTGATACTCCAGCAGGTAGAGTCACATGATCGGCGACATTTGGGTGGCAGCCTCAAGTCCGCAGGACTTGGGGATGGCGGTGTCGGATTTGTTGTTGCCGTTACGCCGAGACGCCGCACTTGAGCTGGCTGATCTTGTCGGAGGTGCCGATCACGATCAGGCGGTCGCCTGCCTGAAGGGACTCGTTCGGGCCGGGCGATGTGATTCGCTCCTGGCCCCGGCGGATGCCGACGACGGTGACGCCGCAACGCTGACGGAACTGCAGGTCTGCCAGGGTTTTGCCCAGCCACTTGGAGTCCGTGAAAACTTCCAGCTCGACGATGACGAACCGCTCGAGTCGGTTGGCGGCTTCGAGGTTCTCCGTCTTGTTGATCAGGCCATCGGCGTCCTTCAACATTCGCGGCGGCCCCATCAGGATCACGTGGTCGCCGGGGTAGACCTGGAAATCGGGCTCGGGTTCGTAGTGCACGCGCCCCGCGCGACTGACGGCCAGGACCGAAGCTCCGGCCTCCGACCGCAGGGGGATATGGCGCAGGCTCTGGCCGGCGAAGACCGAACCGGATTTGACGCGAACCTCCTGAAAGGCGACCGGCCAATCGACGTTCTCCGGCAGGATATCCGTCGTATCCATCAAGGCGTCGGCTGCCTGCTCGGCTGCGTCGGTGAAGGGACGCAGGACCACGTGGGCGCCCGCCTGCTTATAAAGCCCCGCCTCGCTGGGGTTCGTTGCCGTCAGCGCGACCTTCACGTCGTATCCGCGGTGCCGCACCAGGTGCAACAACGCGAGGTTCACGTCCTTCGAACGCACGGTGCTGACCACCCAGCGGACGTGGTTCATGGGCAACTGCTCGTAGAGGTCGGGGTCGGCGATGTCCCCATAGAGGACCGAGATGCCCCTCGCCCGCCATCGCTCCAGCACTTGAGGGTCGAAGTCCACGCCGATGATCCGCATCTTGCGTTCGAGCAGCCGCTCGGCCAGGCCGCTGCCGTAGTTGCCCAGGCCCACGAGGATCGCGTCGGCGACCGTCGTCTCGACTGCGGTGTTGCTGCTGGCCTCGCGGTAGGGGTTCTTGCGCTCGAAGAGTTTCAGCGGCTTGGCGAAGATCTGATAGAGATTCTGCGAGTATAGGATCATGTACGTGGATGCGAAGATCGTCACGACGCCGACGAGAGTGATCACGCCCATCGTCTGCGGCGAGATATGGCCGAGCGAGACGCCGAGAGCCCCCACGATCAGGGAGAATTCACTGATCTGGGCGACCGTCAATCCCGCAAGGAACCCCGTGCGCCGCCGGTACCCCATGTAACCCATGATCGCGATGACGATCAGCGGATTGCCAATGAGCACGAACAGCGACAGAAGAGCCGCCTTGCCCACCTCCGATCCGACGGTGGACCATTCCAGCCGGGCGCCCAGGTCGATGAAGAAGAACAGCAGGAGAAAGTCCCGAATGCTCGTCAGCTTGGAGCTGATCGAGTCCCGGTACTCGCTCGGCGCCAGCGACACGCCCGCCAGGAACGCGCCGACCTCCTTGCTGAAGCCCAGCCACTCGCTGGCGGCCGCCAGCAGCACGGCCCAGGCGACCGCGAACAGGATCAGCATCTCCTGCGAATGGGCCAGTCGAGCCAACAGGCGGGGCATCGCATATCGCATCAGGAACCCGACCGCCAGCAACAGCCCGATCCCTTTGCCCGCCATCAGCAGGGAAACCCCCCATGCCGTCTGGCCTTCCGCCAACGGTGTGCCGAACGTGGTCAACGCCACCAATGCCAGGATCGCGGCGATGTCCTGGACGATCAGGAACCCGACCGCGATCCGCCCGTGGAGGGCGTCGATCTCCTTCTTGTCCGAGAGCAGTTTGACGATGATGATCGTGCTGGAGAACGTCAGGGCCACCGAGACGTACGCGGAGCTGATCGCGCTCATGCCCAGGCCCAGGCAGATCACGAATCCGATCCCGGCGGTAAAAATGATCTGACCGAGCCCAGTGGCCAGGGCGACCGGACCGGTGGTCCGAATGAGGCTCAGGTCCAGCCGCAGCCCGACGATGAACAGCAGCAGCGAGATGCCGATCTGCGCCAGCAGCGCGATCTGCTCGTGATCATGAATGACGCCGAGCACCGCGGGCCCTGCGAGAATCCCGGTCGCCAGGAACATGATGATCAGAGGCTGGCGAAGTTTTTGCCCGACGACGCCGAGCACCGCGGCCAGACTCAGAATGACGGCGGTTTCATAAAACGTGTTGCCTTGTGTGATCGAAAGCATCCTGCTCCTGCATATATCCCTACACGGACCGCCCGAGGGCTCCGCGTCATGATCGTACATCACTCACAGTTGGCCATCCAACCGTGTCCGCCCCATGGTAAACGTTTGGAGGCTTTCTGTTAAGCCCCAACCTGCCGACAACCGAGACAATCCTCGCGTTCTGCTCGCATCCTAACGCAGATTCCTGGGGTTTCGTGCAGATCGCTCGCAACTGGGGAATGTGTGCAGGGTGCTTTGGGCAGGATCGACCGCGCAGTCCGATAGCGTCCGCGAGTCTGCGCGGTTCCTCTCATCCTCTTCTTCTCCCGGCCCCGTTCCATGCCTGACCCCCGCCTTGGGTCAGGCGCTCCCTGACAGGGCTGTTACCTGAGCCGTCGACGCAACATCCTCACACAACCCACACCCAGCATGCTCAGCAACGCAGCGCCGGGCACGGGAACGACGCCGTCGATCGAGAGCGCCATGTAGTCGATGATGTAAGCATCCCCATTGTTCCCGACGAAATTGATGACCGCTTCGCCGTCGGACAAATACCCCGCATAAGGCATCAGATCGATCGTGGCCGCCAGAACGGTCCACGGGGCCGCCTGCTCCCAAGGATCCAGCCGAGGGAATTCAAAGGAGGTCTGGTGCCCATCGATCCACAGAACACCAAGCCCACTCTCGGGCCAATCGATGTATTGCACGAACAGGGACGCGGACGTGATGGACGAATACGAGGTATAGTTGAATGCGAAATCCCGCACGTCGGTTGGCGGCCCGGCGATGATCTCGTCTGTGCCGTCGCCGTCGGCCGGCCCCCAGCCATACACCTTCATTCCTGCGACAACCGGTGTTCCGCTTCCAAATCCATCGTCATCACCCAAAGTGTAGTTGGTTGAGTCAGCCAAGCTAGGCTGTGCCCAAGCCACAAACGACAGTACCAGCAGGGACAGAACGACTCTCTCGATCCTCATCAGACCCTCCACGAAAACCTCCGACTTTCTCCCGGTGACATTCGCTCCGCGAGTCTCGCTCCATCCAGTGGGTGTCCTGCCACCAACCACAGGCCATTATAATCTCGGTGGCGGATCTACACAAACACAATCCGATAAAAAGGCCGCTTTGTCATATCCAGGGGATGTCACGCGAATCCATTCAACAGATTCGGGAACGTAATTCCAGGTGGTTCCCCGCACGAAGAATGTCCCCTTTTCTCCATGGATCGGGTATAACGGTGCGAAAGGTCCGGCTTCGGTCGGTCCGGGGACCGACGGGGCAGACGCGGCCGACGAAGTAACGAGAGCGGGAGGTGCCTATGGCTGAATATGCGCGTCAACGACAGACTTCCATCATCGTAGCGATTCTTGCCTGTCTGTGGGTTGCGATTGCCGGTGGGGCAAGCGAGACGACGAATGTCATTCCGCTGCCGGTGGCGAGCGAGGCTCGCGAGGGTTCCTTTGTCATCACGCCGGCAACTCAGGTCATTGCCGAGGGCGATGCGTCCCCCGAGTCGGCCAGGCTCGTCGAAGCCTTGGCCCCGGCGATGGGATTCCCGCTGACGCGAGCCCACGCGGCCCCACAGGAGGAATCCGCCATCCGCCTGCACTTGGACCCGGCATTGAAGGGTCGCCTTGGCGAGGAGGGATATGAGCTCGACGTGACGACCGCGTCGATCGAGATCCGTGCCGCAGGGACCGCCGGGCTCTTCTACGGGGTTCAGACGCTTCGGCAGTTGTTGCCGCCCGCGATCTTCAGCGAGGAGAAAGTGGACGGCGTCGCGTGGGCTGTGCCGTGCGTGCGGATCACCGACTACCCCCGCTTTGGCTGGCGAGGGCTGTTGATCGACCCGGCGAGGCACTTCATTCCCGTGCGGGACGTCGAGCGGTTCATCGATGTGATGGCTCTGCACAAGTTCAACCGCCTCCAGATTCACTTCACCGACGACCAGGGCTGGCGGATCGAGATCAAGAAGTATCCCGGGCTGGTGGAGATCGGCTCGAAGATGGATTTCACCGCGATTGCCCAGCCGGCGGAGTCGCGGGGGACCGACGGCCGCTCGCTCGGCGGATTCTACACGCAGGAGGAGATCCGCCATTTGGTTCGCTACGCCGCGGATCGATACATCACGATTGTGCCGGAGATCGAGATGCCCGCGCACACCGGGGCCGCGATCGTGTCCTATCCGCAGATCGGCCTCTATCCGGAGAAGCTGGGCGCTCTGGCTCCCGGGCAACGCTGGACCGCGAACGAACGGGTCCTCGCCCCGCGTCCGCAGACCGCCGCCTTCATGCAGGACGTGCTGGCGGAGGTGATCGAATTGTTCCAGAGCCATTATATCCATATTGGCGGCGACGAGGCCAACATCGATCATTGGCGGCAGTGCCCGGAAATGCAGACGCTGATGGCCAGTCTGAACCTGAAGAATGTCGAGGAGCTTCATAGCTGGTTCATTCGGCAGATGGACATGTTCCTGACCTCCCGCGGCCGGCAACTGATCGGCTGGGACGAGATCCTGCAGGGCGGCCTGGCGGAAGGAGCGGTGGTGATGAGCTGGAGGGGCGTGGAAGGGGGGATCACCGCCGCCCGCGCCGGGCACGACGTCGTCATGGCCCCGACCTCGCACACGTACTTCGATTATTACCAGGGCCCGCCCGAAACCGAGCCCAAAGCCATCGGCGGTGATGTGCCTTTGGCGAAGGTGTACGCCTACGAGCCCATTCCGGCGGCGCTGACCGCCGAACAGGCGAAACACGTTCTCGGCGGTCAGGGCCAGCTCTGGGGGGAATTCATTTCCACCGCCGGCCACCGCCAGTACATGACCTATCCTCGTGCGGCCGCTTTGGCGGAGGTCTTGTGGTCCCGGCCGCAGGACCGCGACTACGACCGTTTCCTGATCCGCTTGAGAGAGCACGTCAAGCGTCTCGATGTTCTTGGCGTGAACTATCGTTCGAAGGACCTTGGAGAATAGGCGATCCGGATGGCGGCGAGCGGATAGCCAGGCGGGCCTGTCCCCGGTATACTCGCGGGACATAGATGTTCTATTGAGAAGGAATAGCCCGTTATGAATCACACGACCCATCGGACTCCGCTTGCTCCTGGTTTGCTTGTTCTCTTTGCGGTCGCAGTTCTTGCCCCGGCGGCTGTGGCGAAAGTACGCGTCGCCTGCGTCGGCGCCAGCATCACCTACGGCGCCGGCATCGACGATCGAGAGAAGAACTGCTACCCCGCCCAGATGCAACACTTCTTGGGCGAGGACTACGAAGTCCGCAACTTCGGAGTGAACTCCCGCACCATGCTCAAGCACGGCGACTTCCCCTATTGGAGTGATCCGGCCTACGAGCAGGCGTTGGCGTTCAATCCGAACGTCGTGGTGATCGATCTCGGCGGCAACGACAGCAAGCCGCAGAATTGGAAGTACAAGGATGAGTTTGCGGCCGATGCGCGGGCGATGATCGAGTCTTTCCGATCGCTGCCCGCTCGGTCGCGGGTGCTGGTCTGTCTGCCCATGCCGGCGTTCAAGGTGATGTGGGGGATCAACGACGAGGTGATCACCCAGGAGCTCAGCCCCATCCTGCGCCGCGTGGCGGCCGAGACGGACGCCGAGCTGATCGATCTGCACGCGCCCTTCGTGGACAAGCAGGCCTGGTTCGCCGACAACGTGCACCCCAACGCCGAGGGCGCTGGGCTGATGGCTCGGATCATCGGCGACGCGATTGCGCCGGCCTCCCACGAGACGGCCTTCGAGGGCGAGCCGACGACCTGGCACGACGGCTTCGCGCGGTATGACTACGTGATGGACGAACAGACCCTGGCGATCGCTCCATTCAAGGCGCCGCAAGACGAGGGATTCGGCGTCCGCGAGCCGGCCAAGGGCCAGCGTCGCTGTATTGTGATCGCTCCGAAACAGGCCGCCCCCGGCAATCCGTGGTCCTGGAGAGGGTGCTACTGGGATCATCAGCCGCAGGCGGAGGTCGAGCTGCTCA
>CALMMH010000676.1 GCA_937868145.1 uncultured Phycisphaerales bacterium | reverse complement strand
CAGCATTTTTGTCCCTATCGCCAAGCTGTTCATTCTGGTGTTCCTTCTTGTGAGCGTGCAGCTGCGCTCGCGTTGGCGTCCGAAGGATCGCACCGTCCTGTACCGGATGACCGAGCTGGTCGGGCGCTGGTCAATGGTTGATGTTTACGTGGTGACCATCCTGGTGGCGCTGGTCAAACTCGGCGCTGTCGCCAGCATCGAGGCCGGACCGGCCGCCGTGTATTTCGCATCCGTGGTGGTGCTGACCATGTTCGCCGCGGAGAGTTTTGATCCCCGCATAATTTGGGATGTCATTGAGGAGGATTCATGACCGAGAGTTCCAGGGTCGAAGAGCGTGCGGCCTCGGCAAAAACGAGAACAGGGCGGGGCATCTCGCTCGTGTGGATAGTCCCTGTCGTCGCGCTGCTCATAGGTGGCTGGCTGGCCTTCAAGGCGATCAGCGAGCGGGGGCCCGTGATCAGCATCACCTTCACCACGGCGGAGGGGCTGGAAGCCGGCAAGACCAAGATCAAGTACAAGGATGTGGTGGTCGGCCAGGTTGAGAGCATACGGCTTGGGGATGACCTCAAGCATGTCGTGGCGACTGCGGAGCTGTCCAAGGATTTCGATCGATTCCTGAACGACAAGACCCGCTTCTGGGTGACACGGGCGCAAATTCGCGGCGGTACCGCCTCCGGACTCGACACCCTGCTCTCGGGCGCCTTCATCGGCGTCGATCCCGGTCTTGGGGGGCAGTACACCAAAAAGTTCACCGGCCTCGACGTTCCACCCGTGGTGACCACCGATCTGCCTGGACGCCATTTCTGGTTGCGATCCAAACAGCGAGGGTCGCTGAGCGTCGGGATGCCGGTCTACTACCGCCAGATTCAGGTCGGGCAGGTGGTCAGCTACGGCTTCAGCCCCGATGGGCACTCCGTCGATGTCCAGGTCTTCATTGAAGCTCCGCACCACGCCAAGATCACGGAGAATACGCGTTTCTGGAACGCCAGCGGGTTTGACGTATCCCTCTCCGCGAAAGGCCTCAAGATCGACACCGAATCGTTGACTTCGATCGTGTCGGGCGGCCTCGCCTTCGATCTTCCGGAAGGGGTGGAGCCAGGCCGGCAAGCCGATGAGAACTCCGTTTTCGAGCTTTATGCGGATCACGAAAGCATCAGCGAACATCCCTATGCCTTGCGCAGAAACTGGCTGATCTATTTTGATCAATCGGTCAGGGGGCTCAATGTGGGAGCGCCGGTTGAAATTTACGGCATCAAGATCGGTGAGGTCATCAAGATCGATCTGATCTACGACCCGGCGCGTAAAGACATGCGGGTGCCCGTTGTCATAGCCATTGAGCCGGAACGGATTTCCAACATGCTCAAAGTCATCCCCAATCCGGATTCGGTGGAAGGGGAACCGTTGCTCAGATGGTTCGTGCAGGAGCGCAACATGAGGGCGCAGCTCAAAACGGCCAGTCTGCTGACCGGCCAGCTTTTGGTTGATTTGGGATTTTATCCCAACGAGCCCAGGACGATGCTGACAAAAGAAAATGGCTATCCGGTCATTCCGAGCATTCCCGGCTCCCTTGACCAGATTCAGGAGAGCGTCGCGAAGATCACCCGTGGTCTGGAAAAAGTGCCTTTCCAGCAGATTGGGACTGATCTTGACCTGCTGCTCAAGGAGGCGACCGTCGCGATCAAGGAGACTACCGCAACGATCAAGGACGCCGGCGGAGTGGTTCGCCGCTTCAATGGCGAAACGACTCCGCTCCTGCAGGCGAACCTGCTCGCGCTCCAGAAAACGCTGGAAGAAATGCAGGGGCTTATCGGCAAGGACTCTCCGCTCAACTACAAC
>CALMMH010000675.1 GCA_937868145.1 uncultured Phycisphaerales bacterium | reverse complement strand
GACCGCCTGATTTCGCTTTACGATCCCGTCCGGATGGGATAGTCTGACATCCGGTGGCAGTCTATTTGGGGTTCGGTATGGTGGGTCACATGCGACAGATGCTGGTGCTGGCGGCGATGGCGATGCTTGGCCTGGGGGCCGGGTGCCGGACGATCAATCGAGGGGTCACCGAGAGCGTGCTGGAGCGGGCGACCGCGGAGAACTGGCGGGTTCAGTACGGCAGCCACATCCTCTACACCCTCACGACCGACACCCTCACCGACGTGGAGTTCGAGGGCTCGGTGCTTTCGGGAGACGTCGTCGCTCGGTACCAGCGGGGATTGAAGCCCCAGGCTCAGTGCCTTGCCGAGAGGATGAGCGATCTGATAAACCAAGTGAGCGAGCGGACGGGCGTGGTCATCTCGACCCGGCCCACGATCTACCTGCTTCACTTCGACCAGCGGCCGCAGAACTACGCCATCACGCTGGCGGTCGAGCCCAACGAGTTCCCGGTGCCCCTGTTCGTCCAGGTCGGCGATGAATCCTGTGAGGCGATCATTGCCCAGAACCGCAGCTATCCGTATCTGGTGGTTCACGAACTCGTGGAGAGTTCACTGGCCAGCCGCGCCGGCGGGCAGGTCCTGCCGGATCTTGCCTGGGGAGCGCTCGGCCTCCAGGTGAACGTCAACAATTACACCCGCTGGTTCCGCGACGGCTTGGCCAACTACGCCGGCTACGTCGCGGACGAGATTGTCTCGTCGCAGATGCCGACCGAACAGCACGTCCAATACGGCCAGGCGCTGCTGCACACCAGCCCGTTCACGTCGCTGGCGAAAGTGGGGGACAACTTGTTTGCATGGCCTCAGTCCTCGGTCACGAGGCACGAACGCTTGTACTACGACGCGGCTCTGGGCCTGTTCCTGCTGATCGCCGACACTTACGGCCGGCAGACGATTCCCTACATCGTCCACGAGATCGCCCAGCGGGAGACGGTGGACGGCAAGGACCTCCTCGAGATCGCCAGCCGCGTGCTCGGGACCGACGTCAAGCGTTTGGCCGAGAGTTTCCAGATGCCCGCGCTCGGCGTCGAGCTGGACCGCCTGACTTCCGCCATGGCCCTCAACCGGGGCGTGGAGATGCGGGAAGGCGTCTTCGTCCAGTCCGTCAAAGAGGACGGCCCCGCCGGGAAGGCCGGCCTGAAGGAGAGGGACGTGATCATCGCCGTCGGAGCCACGTCGGTGGCGAACCTGCTCGACTTCGAGCTGGGCCTGTTCCGGGCCCGCAGGCAATCCTTCACCACCCTGACCGTGCACAGGCAGGGCGTCGGCTCGCTGACCATCACGCTGCCTTTGGAGACGTCCGATCTGGTCGAACGCCGTCTCTCCGACAACCGCCGCAACCCTCTCCGAAGCGAGGAGGTCGAGGTGAGCTGCCTGATCTCATCGTTCGCACCCTGATCGCAGACGCTCCAGAAAAAAAATGCAGTCCAGGAAATTGTGCTTGACGCAATGTACTGTACGCAGTACATTATGTACGGTGTACAGTACATTGCCAAGCGGAATTGCGGATTGGAGAACAGGCTATGAACCGGGAACAGAAACGGGCCTGGGCGATCGTCAGTTCGATGACGTTGGCGGCGCTCTTGTGCATCGCGGCCCTCATCGTGCGTCGCTTCGAGCTTCGCCTGCCGACGACCCTGTTGTTCATCGCGGCGGCGATCATCCAAGGCGCAGGCGTCGTGGCGTGTCTTCGCGTCAAGCCGGATCAGGGCGCCGTCACGTCCGACGAGCGGGACAAGCAGATCGAGAAGAACAGCTACTTGGCCGGCTTCGGCGCCGTGTATCTGTTCGTCATCGTGGCCTCCTTCGCTCCGATCGCCATCTTCGGCGAGAAGGGCTCGTTCCCCGTGACGTGGTGCCCCGCCTTGCTGATCGGCGCCGGTTTCTGCCAGGCCTACGCCATGTCCGTCGCGACGTTGGTTCAATACGGCCG
>CALMMH010000674.1 GCA_937868145.1 uncultured Phycisphaerales bacterium | reverse complement strand
TAGCACCGAAAACGGTAAGATCGTACAGGCCGGGAACGGAAGTATGATAGAGCGGTCGCTATCGAACTCCGACGTGAATGCGGACGGCGAGCCGTCGCAGTTCGCGAATCTTTACTTGAACTATCCGAACGATCCGGACTTGCAGACCGACGGACCGCTCCCGACCACCTTTCCGGCACCGTTCCCCGATGAGAATGAGAACCGGTACGTCGACGACGACGAGTTCCAGATCGTCATGGACACCGCCACAGGCTCTATTTCCGGCGGCGTGGTCTATGGGGTGTCCCGGGGCGGTCTCTACGAGGAGGACGGGTTGCCTTCGGCCTCGAACACCGCGGCACAAGCCCTTGCCCAGAGCGGCAGTTTCGACGGCAATGTCGTCTTGGTCGGCACCAATGACGATCCAATCCGGATCTCGGAGAAAATCGCAATCAACGGAGATCTGGTGATTGCGGGTCCGGTGCAGGGCGAGGGACAGTTGCAGGTGCGGGGAAATACGTACATCGTCGGCGATGTGACCTACGCGGACGCGCCGGGGCAGTTCGGAGTTGCGCCAGACGGCACCGACAACGCACTCGCCATCATCGGCGGCGGCAGCATAATGATGGGAGACTACCTGACGATTCGGGGGGTGAATGAGCGAAGCCAGGACAACGAGAAGTTCCCCGCTTGGAACCGCTACAGTATCCATATGCGTGACGAGCACCGAAGCAACACTGTCAACGGCCAAAAGCTCGAATGGGGATACTTCGATCGGTGGTCCAGCGATCCCGGCCAGATTGTCTCCGGCAAGCCGGGACAGCAGTTCAGCTTCACGCAGTCCGAGCTGATGCTGTTCAACAACCTCGAACTCGAGAAGGCACTCGACGATCCGGAGTACATCCCCAGGTTCTACGGGCTCCGCGCGAGCCAGCCGTACAACATCTACGTGTACGACGCGGGCGACGAACACTCGGTGCGCTACTCGGAGAGCAGCGTCAAGCTGCTGAGCGACTACCTGATCGAGCGGGATCTTCCGCTTGAGATCCTTGACCGTGCGGCCATCCACTACACGAGCCCGGATGGCAACTGGATCTCGGAGGACGCACTGCGCGAAATCTGGCACGACGACGAAATGACCCGGCCCTCGACGGGACGTCCCTTCAAGTTCGACGGGCTCCTCTACAGCAACAACGCCATCTTCACGATGGTGCGCAGCTATACGCGCCACTACTCGAACACCAAAGGAAGAATGGCGCTGCGCGGCGGTGTCATCGCCGCAGACCTGGGCGTCTTCGTTCCAGAGGGCCTTACCGTGGACTACGACGCACGCGTCGAGCGCTTCCTCGAGGTACACGATACGAGCATCGTGGAATTCCAGCGCGCGGCGTTCCTGTACGAGCGGGATGACAGCCAGGGCGAAGGTGCTGAGTCCTGACGGCCAACCCCAGCAACGAACCCAGAATCCCGGGACGGCGCAATGCCCCGCCACGCGTGTCCGCCGTCCCAAATAGGAGGCATTCTATGCGTGCTAAGTGGATACTAGTCTGTGCAAGTGCGATGCTTGTCCTGGCAGCTCTTCCAACGACTGCGGACACAATACATCTGCTGAACGGTGCCACCATTGACGGTAAGGTCATCAGCGAATCAGCCGATGTGATCACGCTTCGGGTCGGAGAACGCACGGTCGTATACCGCAAGAGCGAGATCGATCGGCGGGAGGAGAACGAGAAGACCGGCCATTTCGACCGGGCGGCGGCTCTGGCGCGCTACCAGGAGCGTGACAAGGAGCTTACCGAGCAAACCGGTCTCACTGCCGAGCAGCGCAGGACAGTCCGCGAGTTGATCCTGGGACTGAAGTCCGAGGAGCGCGGCGTCCGAAACGATATTCATCAGCGGCTCGTAGCCATGCAGCAACAGGCCGATCTCTACCCCTATCTCGAACTGTCGATGAGGGAGATGTCGCACATCCTGTCGCCGTGGGTCCTCGAGGCGATGTTCGTCGTGGCCCCGGCACGAGTCCTTCCCGTCCTGCCCGTCTACGCCGCACACTCCTACAACGGCACGCGGAAAATGGCGCTCCGTCTCTTCGCGGAGGCCGGCATCGGCTCCTCCTGGGAATTTGTGGCGCGCGGCCTTGTTGACCACTACCGGGAAGTGCAGATCGAGGCGGCGAAATCGCTTGCCGCGCTTGGCGCGAAAGGAGCGACTCCTGCCCTACTGGATCTCGCAGCCCTGCCCGATGTCTATGTGTCAGGAGCGAGCCTGGAATCCCTGCAAGCTCTCTGGGCGGACTCGTTGGGAGAGTCCGGACCGCCGCAGAACCTGGAGGAATGGAATGCGTTCTGGGGAGCGCGCGTTTCCTCCGTCCCCAGGACAGTCCGTTTGGCCTCTCTCGAACCGCTTATCGAACCTGAATCCGAGTATAAGAATGAATGATGCGCGGTATCTTGTACCGAGCGGTAAAGTCGCTGGAATACAGCTCGCTCCACGTTCGTATCAATCACACCGAAGCGTCGTTTGCCCGCTGGTTCACATGGCACAAGGACCCTGGGCCCACTACGCGCACCACACAGATCATGACATGGATAGTCATCGATGCTTGGACAGAGAGTCGACACAAATCGCAGTCTCTCGCTGACTTTCTGTTGCGGCGCGGAGCGCCGGACGCCTCGTGACACCGCCGTCGCGGTGTCACG
>CALMMH010000673.1 GCA_937868145.1 uncultured Phycisphaerales bacterium | reverse complement strand
CTCCCCCCCCGTGCCAGGAGTCCCCATTCTCGCAGCCGTGATCGCATGTTCACTCCGCCGGCTCACCTGCGCAGGTTGTACCGCATCTTCCGGACGATTCACGTCCTTGGGATTTCTGGCGATCGGATCCTCAGAGCCGGGATGTTCCCCGGGACCGGCGGGTCCGTCAAACATGGTGCCGTCAACATGATCCACTGAGCAACTCCTCCAACATTCCGCCGGATTCCGCCATATTTTGCCGGTCAGGCATAGCGGCGTCAAGCGTGTATTGGCTTACGTACAGGGAGAATTCAGGTTCATTACGTCGCCGAACGCACGGGATGGGTAGACTCCGTCCCCGTCGGATGCGACAGGACAGGGCGTTCACGCCACCGGAATCTTGCGAATCCGACAGGGATTCGGCATGGACTCACGTCCTGGGAAGATCATCGGCAGAAAGACCCATGCCCTTTCATATCGGAGCCGTTCCTTACGAACAATCAGACTCTCTCCATTCAAGTCCGATATGTTTGCGCCAACGCTGGGCTTTCGGATGTCCCATCCGCAACCTGGGCATTCACCCAACGCCGGAGACGTCCTCTGGAACAACGCCATCAATAGGGACGCCCGAATCTGCGGAAGATCCACGCGTCCACCGATAGTTGTGACTATCGGCAAATACCCCCTGGCCATTGCGGCCATTCATGGGAAACTCGTGTGCCCGGAACCATCGCAGGTATCACTTGCCCGGCGACCTCTGCACACTGGCGACATAATGCCGCATGTCCGCAGGCTGCTCCTTTGATTTGACAGCCCACACGGTGCTCCCGTTGGAGCCACACAATCTCTTTCCGACAACTCTGAGAAAGAAAGGAACATAGACCAACTGTCGTTTCAGCCTGCGATGAGGCTGCGTGATCAGTTGGTACAGCCACTCGGTCCCGGTCTTGCGAAAAAACGCCGGCGCCCGTCGGCTTACGCCGGAAGCGACATCGAAACTTCCTCCCACTCCCATGCAGAATGAGACCTTCAACTGCTCGTAATGGCGGGTAATCCAATACTCCTGCGCCGGCGACCCCATGGCGACGAACAGCAGGTCCACCTTGGACGAATTGATCCGTTCGATCACGGATT
This sequence comes from uncultured Phycisphaerales bacterium, assembly GCA_937868145.1. GTDB lineage: Bacteria > Planctomycetota > Phycisphaerae > Sedimentisphaerales > Anaerobacaceae > PLanc-01. Next base: position 2,679 of record CALMMH010000673.1, on the reverse strand, counting down.
CCGAATCCTTGAAGAATCCATGTTGAGATCCGACAATCTGCAGACCGGAATACTTCTGACGCAGGTTCGCACAGGTGCGTGCATTTACCTCCTCCGAGGCGCCCAACAGAAACACTCGCCACCCTTTCTGGGCGGCAAGAGGCAACATCTTGAAGAACAAATCGCAACCAGTCACCCGGTGGATTCGTCGTCCCAAAAGCACCTTTGCGGCAAGCGATATGCCAACCCCGTCACAGATTCCGACATCCGCCCGATTCAGGACATCCAACAGATCCTGTTCGTGCCAGGCGCGGAACACCTTCTGAGGATTGATCGCGACCCAGAATGCCTTGCGGCGGGATTCGACTGTGTCCTCGATGTGCCGAAGGGCCTGATCATACGAGTCAAAAGGCATTACAGGGACGCCCGCAACAGAAATTGGTTTCGCCTCCCCCTGAAGGTCGCTCACCCCTCTAGCACTTGCAGTCAGCATACCCATCCTCCCTTTCAACTCACGTCAACAACTTCTGATCGTTCCGGTCAGTCCGGACCCTATGCGTAGAAGCGTTCCATCGCGAAGCCTGTGGAGAACTCCGGTCCGTAGACTGCTCCAGAGTGGCCTGACGCCACCCTGGCACATCGGCAGACACGAACCTTTGTGTAGTCAAGGTGCTGGGAGACGACTCCCAGAGGCGGTCAAACGCCGTCCTGATGAGACCAGCCTTACGCCTGCCAAGACCGTACCGCTGGTCGCCTCCTCCGATTTCCGGGTGCAAACAGCCGCAATGCTCAGCTCAACACCCGAGATGACCCGCCACCCAATGCCTCCAGAGACACCCTGCTCCTCCACCAGTCACTTACTCATCGTCCCACGAAGATCCACATGCATATGCAGCCCGTCCTTGCATGTCTGTCGCATGCAACGGATCCTTACGGATGAATCCGAATTCTCACCTCGATCGGAGTGCCATAGGTTGTCCCTCGCCCACAGCGCAATAGAAAACCTACGCGACAATCCTCGGAAAGCTTCCTTGCCGTACCTCAACGGCATTACCGTTTCAGTACATATAAAACAGCCTTGTGTCCCACGAGGCTGTGTGCCTTGAAATCACCCTATTAACACTAATTTTACCAAATCCCCATGATCAAGACAATTAGTATTCGTACGTATTTTCCACCTACCCTTTTCCTTCCCATTCCCGTGGAACTCGATCCTCCCGACAAGGCGGGAAGCACAAAAATGAGCCCTGCCGCCGGTTTGCGTGGAAGCCCCCCCCGCGGCATCCGATTTTCTCGGCCTCAAGACACCGTCCGCTCAATGGGCAAAGGAATGACCGGGACCGGTCCGTCCCATCATGCATTTTGCAGCACAGCATGTATCTTGCACTATTTTTCCGGCGGTATGGCTCTGTCGAACGCATAAAGTCTGGAGCGGATTGCGGTTCTACCGCCGGGACAGAGACACTCTCGATCGAGGACTCCCAGGTAGCCGAGGTCACCCTGCACGCCAGTTCGCCCCTCTGTGTCGATCCCTTCTAGGCCGTACCCGAACTGGGGCGATTTGCCATTCTCAAAGTTGGATCCACTTCTTCACCCCGGATTTTCTTGCAATATTGCCCCGTGGAATGTAAGGTGAGGGGCAACTTGTTGCCGCCGCCGGCGTGGAAGGCCGTTCTCCTGCGGCAACAGGGATTTGGGAGTGTAGCTCAGTAGGTAGAGCAACGCACTTTTAATGCGTAGGTCCTGGGTTCGAATCCCAGCACTCTCATTTACTTTAAACCCTTCAGAACTAAAGACTTAACACAATCCTCCAGCAGGTAATCACCCAGGGCTTGCGGTCCGTTCTCTGTCTCGCACAAGTCCAATCCCGGGATCGCCGAGAAAAATAAAAGCCGGAGCCTGTCACGACTCCGGCTGGTGCCATTTCTCCTCGCAGACGCCCGATGCCAAATACAACATCGAGCTCCCGGTTGTCCTCATAACTCACAGGGTCGCGTTCCCCTCTCAGTTGACTTCACAGAGCGTCGACGCATTCCAATCCTCCGCGAAACGTCCTACCGCCGTATGAAGCCGGCTTTTGACGGTGCCGACCGGAACATGCAGGATCTTGGCGATCTCCGCATAGGGGAACTTGTGGAAGTAACCCAGGATCAGGATCTCACGAAGCTTTGCAGGCATCCGAGAAACCACCCGTTTGACCGACGCCGCCGTCTCATCCTTGATCAGATCGTCATAGGGCATATGGGCATCGTAATCGAGCGTGTTCAGCACGTCGTCGATCGAGGATTCTTCGCTGTCGAACATGCTCCCCAGATTGGTGGAGTCAAGCCGCTGGTTCCGCCGGAGAGCGTCCTTGGCCTTGTTGGCCGCGATGGTGAACAGCCACGGACGCAACGGTTTGGACAGATCGAACGTGTTTCGGCTGACGTACAGTTGCATGAAGGTGTCCTGGAAGACATCGTCGACCATGTCCGATCGGTTCAGGAATCTCCGCAGAAACGCATATACGCTGTCCTTGTACTGCTTCACGAGTTCCTGAAAAGCGTCTTCGTCGCCTGACGCATAACGTTTAAGAAGCTCCATTTCGCTCATTGTTTACTCCTTCCAAAGAAACAATTGATGAGCGTCATGGTATCAAAAGCAACAGAGCAGCAAATCGGGGCCTCCGCTGTTTCTACCATCCAGATTGCCGCTGATTTG
>CALMMH010000672.1 GCA_937868145.1 uncultured Phycisphaerales bacterium | reverse complement strand
CCCAAGCGGAAAATCCCAGGGGTCCGGGGACGGCGTCCCCGGCGGCCGGTCGTTGTCCCATCTCCAAGTACGCAAAAGCCGGATGAGCCACATTTACGATTTGACATTGACGATTTACGATCTGCGGGATTTGGCCGCTGTTTCGTGTGGCCCGTCACCCCTCGCTCTTGACGATGTCGAAGATTTTCACGAGCTGCGTGATCTCGAAGACTTTCTGGATCTTGGGGTCCAGATTATATAACTGCAGGGCGCCGTCCGCTTCGATGACCCGCTTGTGCACCTTGACCAGCAGGCCCAGAAACGCCGACGACATGAATTTCACCTTGACGAAATTCAGCACGAGTTTTTTCTGTTGATTGTCGCGAACCACAGGCAACAGGGCCCGTTCGAGCTTGCGGATCTGTTGATCCTCGAGGATGTTCTCCTCCTCGAAAGTCACGATCGTCACATCCCTGCCGTTCTCGACGTTGATTTTCTCTTTCGACTGCATAGACCACCTCAAGACTGCCCGCGGGGCGGGATGAGCCGGCGAACCTCAAGAAAGGGGTCTCCAACGCAACGACGCACCTTCGGAAGACCCCGGCCCGACGGCGCATATTCTATGCGACGGCTCCCGGTTCGCTAGGAAAAAAACGGGACAAAATCCCTCAGAAGCCACAGAGGGCCCTGTTCCGCGCAGGCAGCCCTCGCCAGGTTTCGGACGGTCGAAGGGAAGGACGACGATCTTCGTCGGAGAATCAAATGATCTGGCCGGCGTACTCGACGGATTTGTACCGCTTTGCGATGTCCGGCCACTGGGTCAAGATAAGGTCGGCAAACGGCCTGACGATGCGGCCGCTCAAGGACAGTTGTTCCGCATTGGCGATACTGTCGACCCACACGACCTTGGCGCCAGACAACCTGCCGAAGATGGCCATCAGACAGCCGATGGACGCACCGGTGCTGATCACCACGTCCGGTTTTTGTACGGCCAGGATTCGCAAACAGCTCGCCAGAGCTTTCAACACCCGCAGCGGCTGCTTTCGATTGGATTCGTTCACGACGTAGACCCGCCCGAACTTCGCCAGTTGCCTCTCCACCACATGGGACGTCGTAACAAAGAAGCAATCACAGCCGGCCCAGGAACTCTCCAGCTTCACCAGTTCACTGGCATGCCCTCCCGCGGAGGCAGCCAGACACACTCGCACCTTTTGTCGGGTATCTGCCATGGATTACAACACAGGTCGCATCTCGCGTTAACGATGCCCTATCAAGGCATAGTCCTGTATCGACAACACATCTATTGATTATAGGACATTGGATTTCAAAATGCAAGTGTTTTACGTCCTCTTTTTCCATGTCATTCCGATCGGATCCGGCTGCCGAAGGGGCGTGAACCGTCCCCGACCAAGCGTCTCTCGGGTCGGGACGATCGGACCCCACGTCGCCTTCGTGTGCGACTAGATTTCGTGGGGTCGGCGTCTTCCTTGAGGGTGGCAG
>CALMMH010000671.1 GCA_937868145.1 uncultured Phycisphaerales bacterium | reverse complement strand
TCTGGGATCGCCCGGCAATCCTACGGCAAGGCCATCCTGCTCTATGAAAAGATCATCAGGTGGGGCGAGGTGCAGAACGCCGGACTCTACTACAACCTGGCCAACGCGTATCTTCTGACGGACGACATCGGGCGAGCCATCGCCAACTACCGCCGGGCCGAGAGACTGGACGACTCGGACATGAATGTCAAGAAAAACCTGGCCTTCGCTCGGAGTCGCCGCATCGACCGCGTCGAAGTCGGCACGCAAACCCGCGTCCTGGAGACGCTGTTCTTCTGGCATTACGATCTTTCGCTTCGCACGAAGCTGCTCCTGGCCTGCCTGGCCTTTGCCTCCTTGTGCATCGCCGGCACGGTCATGATCTGGCGGGGGCGTGGCACGGCCGGACTGGCCGCAGCCGCGCTCTCGGGCGTCCTGGCCGCCTGCCTGCTGGCCTCGATCTTCGTCGAGAAGGACAACCAGTCCGCCATGCGCTTCGGCGTGATCACGGCGGCTGAAATCGTCGCCCGACAAGGCGATGGGCCCAACTATCCACCCAGTTTCAAGGATTCTCTCCACGCCGGAACCGAGTTCGAGCTTCTCGAACAACGCCCCGGCTGGTTTCACATCCGTCTCTCCGACGGCGCCGACGCTTGGATTCCCGAAGATGCCGCCGAAGCGGTGTAAGGTCGACGCAGACTTCGCTGCCGGGGCCGGCGCGGACGAACACAGACGGCCGCGGACCTACACGGCTGGGATCATGCGTTTCGGGACAGCGAGAAAACCATTGCTTTGACGGGGCACACCGTCGCGGGTCTACGCACATTTGCCGAGATCCAAGCATCGGCGCAAGATTTTCTTATGTGACGTCCACGCTTGGCTCCGGCGCGTCGTCCCTCCTTTATTATCATGCCTGCGACGGCTCTGCGGTTGCCGGTGATGGGAGAGAATGACTCCCGTCGTCCGCTGCGAAATCCGGCGTTGCCAGTCCTTCGTGGGAGAATTGTATCGGACGCCCTGGCCCTGGGGTTCACCGGGCTCTCGCACGGATTCGAATGGGACAAAAAGCGGGGGAAAATCGCAAAAGGAATTTGAGAGAGGGCGTTTATAGGCCGATTGAGGGAGTACGTGTGTGGATCGCCAGGGGTGGCGACGGGGGAAACCTGTCGCGGATCTGTGCCGGACCGCTGAACTGTTCAATCTGGGGGCAGATTGTTACGAAAAGACGAGAGGTCGCACAGAAGCCATGTCCTGTGTCTGTGCAACAAACGTGTTAGAGGAGTCCGTATGGGAAAGTCATTGATGATTGTGGATGACTCGGCGACGATGCGCAAGATCATTATGCGGACCGTGCGAATGTCGGGTCTGGAGTTCGAGCGAACAGAAGAGGCCGGCAGCGGCGTCGAAGCGCTGGAAAAACTGAAGGCCGGTCCGATCGATGTGGTGCTCTGCGACATCAACATGCCGGAGATGAACGGCACGGAGATGGTCAAGCATGCTCGGCAATTGCCGAACTGCGCGAGCACCAAGATCATCATGGTCTCGACCGAGAGCTCCGAGGACCTGATCAAGCAGGTCATGTCCGATGGGGCCGACGGTTACATCACCAAGCCGTTTACGCCGGAGAAGTTTCAGGAAAAACTGACGCCGTTGCTGAACTGACGTCGATCGCGGATGGCGAGGCGTGAGACGCCGGACGATCTGTGTGTTTCCTGAGGTTCGCTTCACGCTTCACAAAACATTGTGGAGAAAAGAGTATGGTTACAACCGTGTCACTGAAAGAGGCGCTGCTGGATAGCGCCAGGGAAGTGTTCGAGACGATGGTGTTCATGGCCCTGGAGGATTCCAGCGATGATTCGGCGAGCCTGGGCGAAACGTCCCTGGCTGGCACGATCACGTTCAAGGGCTCCCTGGAAGGATGCCTGGGCGTGTGCTGCGACAATTCTTGCGCTCGGACCATCGCCGCGAACATGCTGGGGATGATGTCCTCGGACGAGGTGAGCGAGAACGACATCAGCGACGCCATGGGCGAGATCGCCAACATGGTGATGGGCGCCGTGAAGGCCCGGATTCAGAACGACGTCGGGTCCATCGAAGTGTCGATTCCTTCCGTGGTGCAGGGACGCGAACTGAAGAATAGTCTGGGCGAGGGGTCCGGCAAGGTGAAGATCCGTGTGAACATTGAAGAACAGTATCGCGCGGAATTCTCCCTGTTGTTCCGTGAAGGCAAGGACGCGTGACCCGGGATCCGTGATGCGAGCCGCGGGCTGCGGGGCGTTAGCCACGAGCCACACGCGGCGAGGCACGGAACATAGGCCACAGCTCCCTTGAGGTACGAAGATCCATGGCAACAGCAGTAACCGACATCGTGACCCGTGTTGCTGAGTTGTCCGACAGCGCATTCCAGGCGTTCTGCGACGATATCGCCGGCATGTTCGGCGTGGACATGCAATGCAAGCGTCGGCAAACTCAGACGATGCCGGTGCGCAGTCTTCGAGACCACTTCAAGAAGCTGGTCGCCGTGCACCTGTCCAAAGCGGACGGCGCCCTGAACGGGACGTTCCACCTGGTGTTCGACCAGGGAGGGTTGTTCGTTCTTTCCGGCGTGATCGTCATGCTGCCGGAGTCGCGGATCCTCGACGAAGCCAAGCGGGGGTCCATGGAAGACGCCACGAATCTGCAGGATGCGGCCCGCGAGGTCGGCAACCTGTTGGTGGGCTCGTGGGACCGCGTCTTCCGTGAGGATTGCCCCGGCCATCAGCACTTCGTCAAGACCGGCACCTTCCTCGGAAAACCCTGGGACAAGCCCGAACAGGTCGAGCTGCAGGCCAACACGGACGTCATGGTCGTTCTGTACGAGATGAGCATCGATCCGTACCCGAGCTTCACGTGCGCCGCGGTGTTCCCCAGCGCGATGTTGGATCATTTCGGGACGGCCGAACCTCCTCTCGAAGAGAACAAGCCTGAGGATCCTGCCACGCCGAAAGAGGCCGCCACGGTCGATGCCGTCTCCGCCAAACCGACGCCGGCACAACCGCCTGCTTCGCCGAAACCTTCCGCTCCTGTGGCCGGCGACAAACCGGCCGAGGTGTCTGTGCCCGCGCAGCCGGCGGTTCCTGTGAAAACTCCCGAGGCAACCCCTGTGCCGCAGACCTCGCAGAAGCCGGCGACCGAGGCTGCCAAGGAGGCCCCGACGCCACAGGCCGTCGACGCCGGTGTCACACCGCCGGAAGATCCTGTGGTTCCGCCTCCCCCGGCGTCGAGTTCCAACAGTGGGGTGATTCCGCCCGGACGCCGGGATCCGTCGGTTCATGTGGGCATGTTGCCCTCGGAATTGGCTACGGCGGAGAACGGCGATACGCCCCGCGTGCCCGATTTCGCGTTCCTGGACGCCGCCTATATCCAGTCTCACGCGCAATCCGGACTGGCCGAGCTTCTGGATCTGCCTGCCTCGCAGATCATGGAGAAGGAAGTGGTCTGGGTCGAACCGGAGGAAACGGTCCAGGACGTAATCGCCAAGATGCAGCAACACAACGTCGGCTACGTGCTGGTCGGCGTCAACGGGGTGATCGAAGGATTGGTGTCCGGTTCGAATATCCTGGGCGCCGTGAGCCTGTATCTACGTCCGATGTTCGCCAAGTGGCGTCGCCAGCAGGATGATGCGACGCTGGGCGTAAAGGTCAAGTGGATCATGAGTCGTCCGGTCAGGACGGTGCGCCCGGATGCGACGGTGGCGGCGATGATCGAAGGAATGCGCCGCTGTGGCGGGCGATGCCTGCCGGTGGTGGATGCGAAGGGAGCTGTGCAGGGAATGGTCACGGTGTTCGATATCCTCCTGCGGATTCTCGAATCGGACAAGAGAGTGTCCTGGAAGGGCAAACCGCCCCAGGCGCCGGCCCTGCTTTTCTAGATAAGTTCCTTTGGATTGGCATTTGATGGTGATGGAAGACACGACTATGGAAAACAACTCGATGTTGATCCAGCTTGTTGAGCAGGCTGCGTGCAGCTTCACGATGCTCAACCCGACCGATGCATCCGACGTGCAGCATCTTCAGGACGTCCTGCGACAGATCGGAGAGGCCGCCGGCGGACTCGATCAGTGCCCCGCGGATCTCCGGACCCTGCTTCAGGGCAAGACCGATGAGACCGTGCAGGCCCTTCAGCAGGTGCTCCAACAGGAAGTCGAGGACACGAGCAAGTCGCTGGAGGTGGTGTCCAAAGCGATCAGCTCGCTTCAGGAGTCGATTCACCGGATGGCGGATCCTCTGGTGCAGGCCGCTCCGGCTCCTGCTCCCGTTTCGACTCCCGCTCCCACGCCGAGTCCCGCTCCGGCCCCCGCCCCAGCCTCGGAAGCCGCCCCGGCCGCTCTCAAGGCGATGACGATCTCCGAAGAGGACGCGCCGTTGGTCCTGGACTTCATCAATGAGGCCGGCGAACACATCGAGACTGCCGAATCGGCTTTGCTGGAATTGGAGAATCATCCCGGCGACGGCGAACTGGTCAACAAGATCTTCCGCGGTTTCCACACGATCAAGGGAATGGCGGGTTTTCTGAATCTGTCGGACATCCAATCGCTCGCCCATTCGGCGGAGAATCTGCTGGATCTGGCCCGTAAGAACCAGTTGGTCATGGCCGGCGTCAATAGCGACGTGGCGTTCGAATCGATCGACGCGCTCAAGAAGATGCTCAGCGGACTCAAGAGCTCGCTGGAAGCCGGAGCGCCAATCGTTCCGTTTACGACGCTGCCGGCGCTGCTGGAAAAGCTCAAGGCTGCCGCCGAAGGCAGAATGCCCGTGGCCGCGGCGGCGCCGCAACCTACTTCTCCTCAGCCGGCTGCCGCCAGGACGGAGGAACTTGACAAGAAACTCGACGGGATGCTCGAAGACACTTCGGATGCTCCCAAAGCCAAAGCCGCAGCCGCGTCGGGGACACACACGACGGAAGACAAAGTCAAGGTGAGCATCACGCGTCTGGACAGCCTGATCAACCTGGCCGGCGAGCTGGTCATCGCCCAGTTGATGGTGGCCGAGCAGGTCAACAGTTCGGAGTCCTTCGAGCATGAGCTGGCCCGCAAGGTCAGCCATCAGGGCAAGATCGTTCGGGAGTTGCAGGAACTGTCGATGGCCATGCGAATGGTGCCGGTCCAGGGCGTGTTCCAGAAGATGTCCCGACTGGCCCGCGATCTGACCCGCAAGGCCGAGAAACAGGTGGACTTCGTGACCACCGGCGAAGAGACCGAACTGGACCGAACGGTCGTGGACAAAATCGCCGATCCTCTGGTGCACATGGTTCGCAACGCCCTCGACCACGGCGTCGAGAAGGCCGAGGATCGGATCAAGGCGGGCAAGCCCGCCGTCGGACGCGTGGAATTGCGAGCCTTCCATCAGGCGGGCAACATCGTCATCGAACTCCAAGACGACGGCAAGGGGCTCGACAAGGACAGGATTCTCAAGAAGGCGGTCGAGCAGGGGCTTGTCGAACCCGGGCAGGAACTCTCAGAGGAAGAGGCTTTCAAGCTGATCTTCCATCCAGGCCTCTCGACGGCCGAGAAGATCACGAGCATCTCCGGCCGAGGCGTCGGGATGGACGTGGTCAAGAAGAACATCGAGTCTCTGCGGGGCCGCGTGGACATCAGTTCGGCGAAAGGCAAAGGCACGACGTTCACGATCCGACTGCCGCTGACGCTGGCCGTCATCGACGGACAGGTCGTCCGCATCGGCGATTCTCGATACATCATTCCAATCAACGCGATCGTACGGAGTCTGCGGCCGACGCGGGAACAGATTTCCACCGTGCAGAGCCGCGGCGAAATGGTTCTGGAACGGGGCGAGTTGATCCCCCTGGTCCGTCTGTACAAGCTGTTGGGGGCCGTGCCTTCGACGGAAGAAGCCACCGAGGCGTTGATCGTGGTTGTCGAGGAAGACGGACGGAAATGTTGTTTGATGGTGGACGATCTGCTCGCGCAGCAGCAAGTCGTGATCAAGAGCCTGGGCGAGGCGCTCGGACGAGTCCGAGGCGTCTCCGGCGGCGCGATCATGGGCGACGGACGTGTGACCCTGATTCTGGATGTCCCTGGCCTGGTTGAACTGGCGCAGGAACACTGACATCGATGGAGGCAAACCAATGGGGGCATTGACGCTACAAGAAGTACCGCTCGGTGAGCAGGAGTTTCGGCTCATCAGCGATCTGGTATACGAGCATTGTGGGATCAATCTTCACGATGGAAAGAAAGAACTGGTGCGCGCTCGCCTGGCCAAGCGGTTGCGGGAAGGCCGGTTCGAGAACTTCTCGGACTACATTCGCCACGTCATGGACGATCCGACCGGTCGGGAGTTCTCGCTCCTGGTTGATTCGCTCAGCACGAATCTGACGAAGTTCTTCCGCGAGGATCAGCACTTCGAGTATCTGCGTTCGCAACTGTTGCCTCGCGTGATGGCATCCAAACAGAGTCGGCGCGAACTGCGCATCCGCTGCTGGAGCGCGGGGTGCTCCACCGGCGAGGAGCCGTACTCCATCGCGATCACGCTGCTCGAAGCCATTCATGGCAGAGGACACTGGGACGTCAAGCTCCTGGCCACCGATGTCTCCACGCGCGTGCTCGATCAGGCCCAGCGGGGTCTGTACGACAAGGACCGCATCGAGCCGATCCCGACGGCGCTGCGGAGCAAGTACCTCAACCACGTTCGCGAGCGAGGCCGGGACCTGTACCAAATCGGCGACGCCCTGCGCAGCGTGGTGCTCTTTCGGTATCTGAATTTGATGCAGGATTGGCCCGTCAAGGGCCCCCTGGATTTCATCTTCTGTCGCAACGTAATGATCTATTTCGACAAGCCCACTCAGGGACGCTTGATCAACCGGTATTACGATCTCCTCGGTTCGGGAGGGGTCCTGTTCACGGGACACTCGGAGTCGCTCACGGGGATCGACCACAAATTCAAATACGTTCAACCGACGATTTACATCAAGCCGTAGAGGGCGATTATGGTTAAGACTCGAGTAGTAATCGATATCTCGGATGCCAAGGTTTCCAACAACCCCGGCGACGTCTTGGTGACCTATTCCCTGGGTTCGTGCATCGGGGTCTGCCTGTATGATCCGGCCACTCACATCGGCGGGATGCTGCACTATCAGTTGCCGACTTCCACGATGGATCCGTCGCGGGCCCAGTCCAAACCCTTTATGTTCGCCGACACGGGAATGAAGCTGCTGATGGACAAGCTGATGTCCATGGGGGCCAATCGCAAGCGGTTCCAGATCCGTCTGGCCGGGGGCGCCTCGATGGCCACCGGACCCCAGGGTTTCGACATCGGCAAGCGGAACTACCTGGCGATTCGCAAGATCCTCTGGAGCAACGGCATGATCATCAATACCGAGGATGTCGGCGGCAACTCCGCCCGCAATCTCTACCTCGACATGGGCGATGGAACGGTCACCGTCCGCTCCAACGGTCTGGAGAAGTACCTGCGATAAGAGATCGCCCGGGGCGAATCCGGGGCGTGAAACCTGAAAACTGAAATCTGACAGTTGAGATTCCTATGACTTTGACAGCGACCAACACCGTGCGAGTGCTCATCGTCGACGATTCGGCGATCGTTCGAAAGATTCTGACCCAGGAGTTGAGCCGCCACTCGGGAATCGAGATCGTCGGCACGGCTCCCGATCCGTACATCGCCCGGGATAAGATCGTCGCCTTG
>CALMMH010000670.1 GCA_937868145.1 uncultured Phycisphaerales bacterium | reverse complement strand
GGGTCGGCAGCGGCCCGCTCTGCACCTCGATGTACGGCCCGTCGCCATCGGTGAGATTGTTCTGGTAGCGCAGCCCGGCGTCTGACGTCCCCCAGGTCCAGGCCTTCTTGCCGCCAAGCTCGTAGTGATCCGCCACCTGTACGACGCCCCGGTCGGCGTCCACGTCGTAGGTCCCGAAGAAATTGTAGGTGCAGTCCACGGCGAAGACCGAGGAAGCTTCCGGGTAGTTCTTCAGCCAGGACAGGTCCCGACCTTCGTGGACAGGCCAGTTGAAGAAACTGGTCCCGTTGTGGTCCGTCCCGAGCGTCATGGGATAGAGGAAGCGGGTACCCTTGCGGCACGCGGACGCGGTGCAGTTCCAGAAATAGTAGGGACTCACCGCGTCAACAGGGTTGAAGATCCGCACCTGCTCATCGAGATAGGCCCGACCCGGATGGAGCGTCACCCGGACGGTCCAACGGGTCCGCAGCGTCTTTTCGAGGTTGCTGACTTCAAGATACGCCGAGCCGTCCGAATGGGTCCCGATCAGGGCATCGACCGGCGAAACGATGGTGACGGTGTGCGCCTGCGGTCCGGCGTTCCACTCGACGCCCCCGCTGATGAAAGCCCCGCGCATCGCGATCATGCTCGGCTTGATGACGTGGTTGTAGTGAAACGTCTCCTCGCCCGTGGTCTTATCCAGAACCGAGTGCAGCCGGCCGCCCAGTTCCGGAAGACAGGTCACCTTCAAGTACTCGTTTTCGAGAAACAGCGCCTTGTACGTGCGGTCCACCTTCTTCCGGGACAGGTGGTCCTGCATGGAATAGGGGTACACAATCGCCCGTTCGATGGTCGTCGAAAGCTTGACCTCGTTCTCCAGGGCCCAGAACTTCGGGTTCACATCCTCGGCCCACCCGTACGTAGGGATCGTGATCGTCCCCTCCCACGCCCGCACCTTCGCCCGCCCGGGCGCCGCAAAGCACAGTCCGAACACAACCGCCGCAACCACAGCGAAATCGCCCCGCCGAAAACCCTTCATGTCGCTCCTTTCGAATCGCAGCTCCAGCCTCTGAATCCTCGAACACGGGGCCTTCTCGCCCCGAGCCGGGCAGCCCTCCGCCTCACCGGAATTCTATCGACATCCACAGAGGAATGGAAGCAAACCCCCGCACAGAAACCAGTGCCGCTTATGCTCGGATGAGTATACGCGTTTTACAAGAGTCTCTCCCCTCAGGATCTCTTTCACCTCCTTGAGGGATGCAATCGCGTCCTGCCACAGCGGCTGTCACAGACAAAGCTTGACTGCCGCCGTGCTTCGGTGGAAGATAGCTGCCGGACGAACGTTGCGTCTGCGATCCGAAGGGGCCGCCTTCGACACGGTGCGACCGAACGATCGCGGCGCAGACGCAAGACACACGACTCAGAACGCGCGATGGGCTGGAGGTTCGAGCCATGAAGACTCACAGTGTCGGCGTATTCGGAATCGGCTGGGTGGCGGGAGAACACATCAAAGCCTACGGACAGAATCCCCACATAAAGGTCGCCGCGCTGGCCTCACGGCGCAGGCAATCGGCCCAGGCCGCCAAGGATAAGCTGGCTCCGGATTGCGACGTGATGGATACGTTCGACGATCTCGTTCGGCGGGACGACATCGACATCATCGACATCTGCTCCCCGAACGCGCTGCACGCGGAGGAGGCCGTCGCCGCCGCCCAGGCGGGTAAACACGTGGTGATCGAGAAACCCATCGCGATGAACCTCCAGGAACTCCGGGCGGTCCGGGACGCCGTCGTCAAGGCGAAAGTCAAATCGCAGGTCGGCTTCGTCCTGCGTTGGAATCCGCACATCCAGTCTATCCGCAGCATGATCGACAAGGGCGGCCTCGGCGACCTCTACTACACCGAGGTCGATTACTACCACGAGATCGGGCCGTGGTGGAGCGGATGGAAATGGGGCGCCGCCACGCGCGACGGAGGTCCCAGCGCCAGCCTCATGGCGGGTTGCCACGCGGTGGATCTGCTCCGTTATTTCGGAGGCGAAGCGGAGGAGGTCTTCGCCTACGGCACGTTCGGCCACCGTAAGGACTACGAGTATGAACCGACGTACGCCGCCGTGGTCAAGTTCCGCAACGGCAAGGTCGGCAAGACCGGCTGCAGCTTCGAGAACGAGTGCCCCTACATTCTGAATATCCTTCTGCACGGCACGAAGGGCTCCGTCCTGAACGAGAAGTTCTTCACAAAGGACTGGTTCCCGGGACAGAAGGGCTGGCAACAGTTCAACACCGCATTTGCCGACAGCGGCGATGTCGCCCATCATCCGTTTCAGGCGATGGTGGACGACCTGGCCACGGCGCTCCTGGAGGATCGGGAGGCGACGGCCAACATCCACGAGGCGTACAAGTCGCACGAGTTGTGCCTGGCGATCGACCGCTCGATCGAGACCGGCCGGCCCGTGAGACTGCCCCTGAGCGAATGACGCAAGAGCGGCTGCAAGGCAACCGGCGGGTCCAATTCGACTGTGAAAAAGGAGAATGCGATGACAGAGAAACTGGCGATCGAGGGCGGCCCGAAGACCGTGACCAACAAGCTGGCCCGATGGCCGCAGTTCGATGAGAACGCGATCCAGGCGGTGGAGCAGGTCCTGCGCTCGGGCAAAGTCAATTACTGGACCGGACCGAAGGGCATGGAATTCGAGAAGAGGTTCGCCGCCTGGCAAGGCAGCCGGTTCGCGATCAGCACGTCCTCCGGGACCTCCGCTCTGCACGTCGCCTTGACCGCCCTCGGGATCGGCCCCGGCGACGAGGTGATCGTCCCCAGCTACACGTTCATCGCGAGCAGTTTTTCGATCGTGCAGGCGGGCGCCATCCCGCGTTTTGCCGACGTGAACCTGGACGATCACTGCATCAGCGTCGCCTCGGCCGAGAAGCTCATCAACAAGCGGACGCGAGCAATCATGCCCGTGCATTTGTACGGGAACGTCTGCGACATGGACTCGATCCTGGCCTTCGCAAAAAGACACGCGCTCTTCGTCGTGGAGGACAACGCCGAGGCCTTCGGCGGAGTCTACAAGGGCAGGAAGACCGGCACGCTCGGCCACATCGCCGCGTGCAGCTTCTGCCAGAACAAGACATTCACCACCGGCGGCGAGGGCGGCATGGTGACCACGGACGACGAGGACCTTGCCTGGAACGCCCGCAGCTTCCGCGATCACGGCTACGACGTCAAGGAGCGTCTGCACCTGCTGGAACTCGAACAGAAGCTGCCCTACATCCACAACATGGTCGGCTGGAACTATCGAATGACGGAGATGCAGTCCGCCATCGGACTGGCGGAGCTCGAACGGATGGACACGTGGAACATGCCCGCCCGGCGGCGCAACGCCCGCATCATCATGGACGCTGTCAGGGATCTGCCCCAGATCAAGTACCTGCCCGTGGACACCGAGGACAGACAGAACGGCTGGTACGTGATGGCCTTCTCGCTGGACATCGAGAACATGAACTGCGATATCGGCAGGTTCGTCGCGGCCGCCGGAGCCGAGGGGGCGCCCTGCTGGAGAGTCTTCTGGCCTCAGTGCCACACGGAGAAAGCCTACACCCAGCACCATGCCTTCGGCCGAAGCGGTTTTCCGTTCACGTCGAAGGAGTACACCGACCCGCGGAGCGCCGATTACAGCAAGGTGGAGGTTCCCCACGCAATCTGGCATCAGGGCCATACGTTCACTTGCTTCGCCTTCCCGACGTTCACGGAAGACGACTGCCGACAGATTGGCGCGGCCCTGCGAAAGGTGATTCGGGCCTATGCCCGGTAGAGGAGATGCACCCATGCGGAAGATTGGCTACGCCATCATCGGGTTCGGCGGCATCGCGGAGCACCGCATCGCCAGGGAAGGTTTCGGCCTTGACGCCGGCCGGTTCGCAGGGCATCCGAACGCAACCCTGCTTGGCGTCACCGACGCCAACACGGCACGCAAGGAGGCAGCGTCGCGACTGGGACTGAGGTGGTATGACTCCGTGGACGCTCTCCTCGACGATCCCAAAGTGGAAGCGGTGTTCATCGCGACGAACAACAGGTCTCATACCCCTCTGGCGCAGAAGGCCATGCAGATGGGCACGCATTGCCTTATCGAGAAACCGATCTCTACCACGATGGATGATGCCCGACGGCTGCAGGAACTCGCACGCCAGCAGCGAATCAGTCTGGCCGTGGACCACATGATGGTGGAGAACGCCTACAATCAGCGAGCTCGCGAGCTGGTCGCGGCGGGCGCCATCGGCGAGGTGAACGACATCTCCTTACACATGGAATTCTGCTATGGCTCCACGCCCGATGAAGCGGCGACCTGGCGATGCGCCGACCCGCTGGAAATCGGCGGGCCCATCGGCGACGTGGGCAGCCACTGCCTCTACATGGCGGAATTCCTTCTGAACGGCACGGTGAAGTCCCTGTCCTGCGTGTACGCCCCCAGGACTTTGGACATCGCCGTCGAAAATGGCGCGATTGCGCAGTTTCGGCTGGACAACCGGATCCAGGGCACGATGCGCGTCGCATTTGACCGGCCTCGCGGCGGTCTCGGCGGCACGCTGACCAACCTCGGCTACGAGATCTACGGCACCAAGGGCGTAATCCGGGGCTACGGCACGCTGTTCCAGTTGTCGGGTCATCCGGGAGAACCGATTCCCATCCGCCTCGAACTGGATCGTTTCACCGACGCGGAGACAGTCAAAGTGGACAAGGTCAGCAACATTTACCAGGCGGTCATCGGCCGACACGTCAGATCCATCCTTAACGATAGGCCGTTGGATGCCGGCGACGCGCTGCACAACCTTGAACTCGTGCTCGCCTGTCATACGTCTGCCTGCCAGAATGGGCGAGTGATCGACTTCTGATAGATGGCTGCCCTGGAGAACCGCGGCATGTGCTTCCGCTGATGACTCGACGAATCCAGCGTTCGTGACTGCTCAACGTGGGATGATATTCTCGCTGCGAGGGGCGTTTGCCGGTTCGTATTCGCGCGATCGGCGCGACCCATCGATCTCCTGGATCCTGATGGCAAGGCCCTGCCTCGCTCCGCAGATGACCGGCAGTTTCTGCGGCAGCACCGCGTACTCAAGTTGTTGGACAGGAGTTGGGTACACTTCGCCATCGTTGCAGAGCCGGGAAGGATGATTGAGCGAGACAGAAAGGGATCGCGTTCGAAACCGGACGACCCGCTTGTGACGCTCCAAGGCCTGTTGATAGACCAGAGGGATGAGACACAGCGTCTCCCATTTGCTGGCCATTTCGATGAGCAGGCAGTCAAACGCGCCGTCGTCGACCCGGGCGCCGGGCAACATCGTGAGCCCGCCGAAACGGGAGGCATTGCCGACGAGGAGCACGGCATAGGCGCCGCGAAAGACGCCGTTGTCGGTGGCGACATCCATCTGCCATCCGGACGTCATTTCCCTGATGACGGGCAAGGCCGGGAGTATGTACCGCAGCGATCGACCGAACCCTCTCATCCGCAGGCTCCTCGCCGCGATCTCGGAGAAATAGCCCAAGCAGGAAGCCGAACAGAAATATCGCGAACCGACCCGGCCGATGTCCACCTCCTGAGTCGTTCCGGCCATGACCGTCCGGCACGCTTCCGAGAGATCCTGCGGAATTCCCAGGCTCTTCGAGAAATCGTTCGAGGACCCCAGTGGGATGATGCCGATCCGAGGCATGTGGCTGCATCCGGAAGAAAACAGGCCGTTGACAACCTCGTTGATGGTGCCGTCGCCTCCGGCAATGATGATCGTCTTGGCCTTGTCTGCCGCTGCGGCGGCGGCCAACTCGCCGGCATGTCCGGGATGATCGCTGGTCAACAGCAGGAAAGGGAATCCCTGGCTGCGGAGAAGCTGCGTCATCTTCTGCAGCCTCCTTCGACAGCGTCCCCAGTTCGCTTGTTCGTTGGCGATAATGATGTTGGAGCACATGGATCCCATGGCCTGCCAGTCTACGGCAGTTCTGTCCTCTCTGCAAGGTCAGTTGCACAACGTCGCACTATGCATGCCTCCCCTGCCGTGATATGCTGAGAGGGGTGTGGTCTTGCGTACCTTGCCAGTGTTCGGGCGTGCGCGCGGCGCAACATGAAGAGAAGATGGGAGGCCGATCATGGGAGAAGTCACATCGACGCGACGGCGGTTCTTGCAGGCGGCGGCAGGGATCGGGGCAGTGATTCTGCGAGGCTCCGAGGCGTTCGGACAGCCGGGAACAGCACTGAAGATCCAGGAGCCGTTTCATGGCGCCGTGCTGAACCGCAGGCACGGTGAAGCTGTGGACGGCGGCTTGAAGATCTGCGTTTCCGGCGAGGCGCCGTTGCAGGATTCGGTGGTCGTAAACGGCGTGCCGGCTCAGCGAGTGGGGACCGGTTTCCGGGCGGACATTGTGCTGCGTCAGAGGGAGACCCAGATCACCGCCGTGACGCAGGGCAGTCTGGGCCGGCAGGATCGCCAGGTGCGCGTCGTCTGGGATGAGCATTCTCAGCCCCGATATCGTTTCTCCATCGACGACAACAGCTTCTTCCTGCGGGATATCGCCCGCCAGAGGTACTCGTCGCTTTTCGATTGCTTCTATCTCAAGGGCCTTCGCGACCTTCATTCGAAGTACGGGACTCGCTTCGTGCTCAACATTTACTACACAACGGAGGACGGTTTCGAGCTGCCGCAGTTCCCCGACCGCTACAAGAGCGAGTGGCAGGACAATGCCGATTGGCTCCGCTTGGCGTTCCACGCCCACGCCAACCTGCCCGACCGACCCTACCAGAACGCGTCGCCGACTCAACTGATCGCCGATCTGGATCAGGTGGCCGAGCAGATCGTCCGTTTCGCCGGCGAGCAGACATACACCCCGCCGACGGTCATCCACTGGGGCATGGTGCAGCCGAGTGCCTTGAAGCCATTGTATGAGCGAGGCGTGCGGGCGCTCAGCGGATACTTCAGCCGGCAGAATAGCGCCTGGGACGTCAACTATCTTCTCGACGATATGCGATCGGAATACCTGTCGCGGCACGATGCTCTCATGGATTTCGAAAGTGGCATCGTGTTCTCTCGCATAGACATCGTCTGCAATAATGCCCCTGTCGATCGGATCGGCCCTACGTTGGAGCCCCTGGCGGCCGATCCCAACCAGGCGGAGATTATGGACCTGTTCACGCATGAACAGTACTTCTGGCCGTTCTACTCGAATTACATCCCGGACCACTTCAAGAGGCTGGACATCGCAATCCAGTGGGTCACAGAGCACGGCTACAAACCAGTGTTCTATCACGAGGGTTTCCTGGGCGGCTCCGTATGACAAATCGAACGACGACAGGGACGAGGTCCCTTGGCAAGGGAGGCAACGTATGACGAGGCATGCAAAGACTGCGGATGTGCGCCGAGGATTCCTGACGTGGGTTGTGCTGGTCCTGGCCGGACCGCTGACGGCGGATGAGCCATTTGACTACTTCCGCAACTCATGGAGCCTCATTGGATTGAAGGACTATGCGGATGCAGCCCGCGTTACTCCCGAAAATGAGCTGCGAGTCAAAGACCGCGACTCCAACGATGCAACGATCCGGATCCGATTCGGGCGAAACCTGACTCTATTGAGCCGAACGCAGACGAAGACACTGCTGGAGGGCTGGCTGCCGGTCATTCTGATCGCGGCGAACGATGAATCCGTGCAGTACGAGTTCACGTTCTGGGCAGCCCCCTTGCCCAACGTGAAGGATT
>CALMMH010000669.1 GCA_937868145.1 uncultured Phycisphaerales bacterium | reverse complement strand
GATCTCCGACGAGCCCTGGTTCATCATTTCAATGTTGATCCCGCCGTCGGCCAGGGCGGTGCAGGCTTTGGCCGCCATGCCGACCGCATACCGCATACCCTCCCCGACGATCATAATCAAGGCCAGGCCGTGCTCAATGGTCACGTCGTCCGGGTGCAACTCCCGACGGATGTGATTGAGGATCTGCGCCTCCTTCTCGTGGATCAAGGCCGCCGTGCGGAGGATAACCGACATATTGTCGATCCCCGTGGGGACGTGCTCGAAGGACAACTTTTCTTCTTCGAGGATCTGGAGCAGCCGACGGCCGAAGCCCACCTCGCGGTTCATCATGTACTTGCTCAGATAGATCGAGCTGAAGCCTCCCGCGCTGGCGATGCCGGTGACTTCGCCGTGACGGTACTTGCGTTGGGGAACGACCAGTGTGCCCGGGGCCTCGGGACGATTGGTGTTCTTGATGCAGATGGGGACCTTGGCCTGTACGGCGGGGATGACCGCCTCGTCGTGGAAGACGCCGAACCCGGCGTAGGACAGCTCCCGCAGCTCGCGATAGGTCAACGTCGCGATGGCGGGGGCGTCCGGAATGATCCGCGGATCGATGGAGTAGACGGAGTCCACGTCCGTGAAGTTCTCGTACACGTCGGCTTTGACCGCGGCGGCCAGGATCGAACCGGTGATGTCCGACCCGCCGCGGGGGAAGGTCGCGACTTCGCCTTTCAGCGTGTAGCCGAAGAACCCCGGGAAGATCACGATTTCCTTGGCGTCCTTGAGCGTCGCCAGACGGGCGTACGATTCCGGCAGCACCTGGGCGTTGCCGAAATCCTCGCTCAGGAGCATGCCGGCCTGTCGCGGGTCCACGTATTGGGCGGGGATGCCTCTCTTGACGAAGACTTGCGCCACGAGTTTGGCGCTGTTGTCCTCGCCGGCGGCTTTCATCGTGTCCATGAACTGGGCGTTGTTGGCCGAGCGGGTCTGGACGCGGCCGCGGAGGTCGTTCTCGATCTCTGCGACGATGGCCGGGGGCAGATCCAACTCCCGCTGGATCTCGGCGTACCGTTCGACTACCGCCATCAGGTCGTTTT
>CALMMH010000668.1 GCA_937868145.1 uncultured Phycisphaerales bacterium | reverse complement strand
GAAGGTCTGACCGTGCTCGAGTACTTCAGCTCGACCCACGGCGCCCGAAAGGGTCTGGCCGATACGGCCCTCAAGACAGCCAACTCGGGCTACCTGACGCGAAAGCTCATCGACGTGGCCCAGAACGTGATCATCATCGAACGCGATTGCGGCACGTTGCAGGGCATTACCAAGACCACGATCAGCCGCGGCGACCAGGTCGATATTCCGCTGTCGCAGTTGATCGTCGGCCGGACGGCCCGGGACAACATCCGCAACCCGATCACCGACGAGATGATCGTTCACGAGAACGAGATCATCACGCACGAGATCGCCAAGAAGATCGAGGCTCTCGGCCTGGACGCCATCCGCGTCCGCAGTCCGCTGACCTGCGACAGTCCGGTCGGCGTGTGCGCCAAGTGCCACGGCTGGGACATGAGCACCGGGCGAATGGTCGAGGAAGGCGCCGCAGTCGGCATCGTCGCGGCCCAGTCGATCGGCGAGCCCGGCACCCAGTTGACCCTGCGTACGTTCCACACCGGTGGTGTGGCTTCCCGCGCCATTCTGGAACGCGAGCAGGAAGCGACCCACACCGGCAAGGTCCAGTACCGCGACGTGAACGCGGTGCCGCTGAAGCGTGAAGACGGCACATCGGTTATTGTCGCCCTCAAGCGCAACGGCGAAATCGCCCTGGTCGACCAGAAAGACCGCGAACTGGATAAGTTCAAGGTGCCCTACGGCGGCATCATCCTCGTGCAGAACGGCCAGTCCGTCAAAGCCGGCACGCTCCTGTTCCAATGGGACCCGCACCGAACGCCCATTCTGGCGGAGGTCGGCGGCATCATCCGGTTCGTCGATATCATCGAAGGCGAAACGGTGCAGACCGAGGAGTTGCGAACCAAGACGGGCCGCGGCAAGAAGGACAAGGATAAGGAAAAAGATGCGGATGCCAAGGTTGTCGAGAGACCGGTCGTCATCGAGCACAAAGGCGACAAGCATCCGCAGATCATGATTGAAGACGCCAAAGGCAAGATCCTGGACGTCCACTATCTGCCGGCCGGCGCCCGCATCGAGGTGCAGGAAGGTCAGGAAGTGCAGGCCGGACAGTTGCTGGCCCACCAGCCTCGCGCCACGGGCGGAACGCAGGACATCACCGGCGGTCTGCCTCGCGTCACCGAGGTGTTCGAGGCCCGCAAGCCGAAGGATCCCGCCGCCATGGCCGAGATCTCGGGGCGCATCGAGCTCCGCAGCGACAAGCGAAAGGGCAAGATGACGATCACCATCCGCAGCGAAAGCGGAATGGAGAAGGAGCACCACGTCCCTCGCGACCGCCATCTGAACGTCCACACCGGCGACAACGTCGAGGCCGGCGACGCCCTGACCGACGGACCGCTGGTTCCGCACGACATCCTGCGAATCAAGGGTGAAGAGGCGCTCCAACGCTACCTGATCGGCGAAATTCAGAACGTGTATCGTTCCCAGAACGTGAACATCAACGATAAGCATGTTGAGATCATCATTTCGCAGATGATGCGAAAGGTCGAGATCGACTCCGTGGGCGACAGCAACTTCCTGCCGGGCGAAGTCGCCGACAAATTCGTCTTCCGCAGGGAAAACGACCGGCTGAGCAACAGCATCAAGATCGCCAGCGTCGGCGAGGTCAGTGAAGTGCACGAAGGACAGGTTCTTGACAAGAAAGAGCTGGCCCGCGTGAATGAGAAGATCGAGGCCCTGGGCGGCGCGCCCGCCAAGGGAAAGAAGCCCAAGCCCGCTACGGCCAAGACGCTGTTGCTGGGCATCACCAAGGCCTCGTTGTGGTCCGACAGCTTTATTGCGGCGGCCAGCTTCCAGGAAACAACAAAGGTATTGACGGAAGCGGCGCTGGCTGGTAAGATCGACGAATTGCACGGTTTGAAAGAGAATGTGATTCTCGGTCATCTGATTCCCGCCGGGACGGCCTTCAAGCCGCACCTGGAGATGAGAGTCAAGCATCTTGTCGAGGCTCCGGCGCCGAGGGAACTGGTCGGTGTTCGAGACGAGAAAGAGGCCGAGGCCAAAGCTGAGTCCAAGATCAAGGAAGTGCTGGGTATCGAGTAACCCTTTGTGGATGAGAATTGAGTAGACTATGCCGACGATCAATCAATTGGTCAGAAAACCGAGAATTTCCGGGAAAAAGAAGAAGCGCGTCTCTGATATCAGCGGTTCGCCGCAGGTTCGCGGCGTTTGCCTGATCGTCAGGACCCAGACGCCGAAGAAACCGAACTCCGCGTTGCGAAAGGTCGCGCGCGTGCGGCTCACCAGCGGCAAAGAGGTTACCGCCTACATTCCGGGCATCGATCACAACCTGCAGGAGCACAGCACGGTGCTCATTCGCGGCGGTCGTGTGAGAGACTTGCCCGGCGTGAGATACCATATCGTCCGCGGCGTGCTGGACTGTTCCGGCGTGGCGAACCGCAGACGCGGCAGAAGCAAGTACGGTGCCAAGATGCCCAAATAGGGCGTTCCTTGTGCGGAGCTGACAATCCTAAACGGTAGAGAGTGCTATGGCTAAGAAGTTCACTGCTTCCAGCGCGGTTTTGAGACCGGACGCGAAGTTCAACAGCAAACTGGTTTCCAAATTCATCAACTGCATGATGTGGGGCGGCAAGAAGAGCGCCGCGCAGAACGCCTTCTACGACGCGATGGAAATCTGCGCCGAGAAGATCAAGGACGTTACGCCGTTGGAGATCTTCGAGACGGCGATCAACAACGTCAAGCCGACGCTGGAGGTTCGCAGCAAGCGCGTCGGCGGTGCCAGCTATCAGGTGCCCATGCAGGTGAACCCGAAGCGTCAGCAGTCGCTGGCCTTCCGCTGGATTCTGGCGTCGGCTCGTGGCAAGAAAGGCAAGCCGATGGCGCAGCGCCTGGCTGGCGAGTTGAGCGATGCCTACAATCGGACTGGCGGCGCGATGACGATGCGGGAAAACGTGCATCGTATGGCCGAGGCCAATAAGGCGTTCGCCCACTTCGCTTGGTAATTGTTCCGATCTATGCTGCCACGGGGATCTCTCGCTGAGCCCGTGGCAGTTTTTTTATGGACAGACTCCAAAACATACGAAATATCGGGATCATGGCTCACATCGACGCCGGCAAGACCACGGTGAGCGAGCGGATTCTGTATTACGCCGGCAAAACCTACAAGATGGGAGAGGTTCACAACGGCACCGCGGTCATGGACTATCTCGAGGAGGAGCAGAAGCGGGGCATCACGATTACGTCGGCGGCGACGAAGTGCCCGTGGAATGGCTTCGAGATCAACCTGATCGATACCCCCGGACACATCGACTTTACCGCGGAGGTCGAGCGTTCGCTGCGCGTGCTGGATGGCGCGGTGGCGGTCTTCGACAGCAGCGAAGGCGTCCAGGCGCAGAGCGAAACGGTGTGGCGGCAGGGGCAGAAGTACGAATTACCATGTCTGTGCTTCATCAACAAGATGGACAAGACCGGGGCCGACTTCGAGATGAGCGTCCACAGCATCCGCGAGAAGCTGCACGCCAACCCGGTGCCGGTTCAGATCCCGATCGGGGCCGAGGACTCCTTCGCCGGAGTCATCGACCTGATCACCCTGAAGGCGGTTTTTTACGAAGCCGCCGAGATGGGCGTCGCGTTTACCGAAACGGACATTCCGGCTGAATACGTCGAAAAAGCACGTCAATATCGGACTCGAATGATCGAGGCGGCGGCCGAGCACGACGAACAACTGATGGAGACCTTCGTCAACGACCAGCCTGCCGGCGAAGAAGCGATTCGACGAGGGCTCCGGAAGGGCACGATCGCGAACAAGCTCAATCCGGTGTTCGTCGGTTCCGCTCTCAAGTATGTCGGGGTTCAGAGGTTGCTCGACGGCGTCGTCGCGTACCTGCCCTCGCCGTTGGACAAGCCCGTGATCAAGGGCCACAAGCCGGACGACGAGACCAAGGAGATTGCCGTCAAATGCGATCCGGACGGAAGTCTGGTCGCCCTGGCCTTCAAGATCACCAGCGATGTGCATGGCGACCTGTATTTCCTGCGGATCTATCAGGGCACGCTCAAATCCGGCAGCCGGGTCCTGAATCCCAATCGGGATAAAAAGGAAAATATTACCCGTCTTTTCGAGATGAACGCGAACGAGCGGAAGATTCGGGACGAGGCTCAGGCCGGCGATATCATCGCGGTGATTGGCCTGCGGGAGACTCTGACGGGCGATACGCTGTGCGATACGAAGAAGCCGGTCATGCTGCCGAGCATCACGTTCCCGCAGACGGTCATCACGATGTCGATCGAGCCGCGGTCGGCTGCCGAGAGGGCCAAACTGGCCGACGCGTTGGAGTCGCTCCGCCGCGAGGACCCCACGTTCTCCTACAAAATCGACGCCGACACCGGTCAAACCGTCATCAGCGGCATGGGCGAGCTGCACCTGGAGATCCTCCAGCACAAACTCGTCAAAGAGAAGAAAGTCGACGTGCGCGTGGGCAAGCCGCGGGTGGCTTACAAGGAAACCATTACGAAGACCGCCCGGGCGGAAGGGAAATTCGTCCACCAGTCCGGCGGCAGGGGCCAATACGGCCATGTGGTCCTCGAGGTCCAACCGCTGATCACGGAGGACGGGCATTGGGAGTCCAGAATCGGCTTCCTTGCCAACGTATCGCCCGATAAGATCCCGCACGAGTACATCGCGGCGGTGGAGCGAGGTGTTCGCGAGGGCGCAGGCAACGGACCTTTGGCCGGCTACCTCGTGATCGGCGTCAAGGCGACCGTGGTCGACGGGTCCTACCATTCGGTGGATTCTTCGGAGCTGGCGTTCGAACAGGCGGCTTCGTTCGCTTTTGAGAAGGCGCTCAAGGAGGCCGGGCCGGTGCTGTTGGAGCCCGTCATGCGTGTCCAGGTTTCCGTTCCGGACGCTTATTTCGGAGCGGTTCAGGCAGATTTGCTGTCCAAACGCGGCTTGATCACGGATTGCCGCGTCCATGGAAGCGTGAGAGTGGTGGATGCGAACGTTCCTCTGGTGGAACTTTTTGGCTATTCCAGCGATATTCGCAGCCTTACGGCCGGGCGGGGCAGCTTTACGATGGAACCCCTGACCTATGAACGGGTTCCAGATCAGGTCGCCAAGGGGATTTTGTACTGATTTGCCTGCGTCGAAGAAAAAAAATCTTCTTTTTTCAATTCGCAGGGTTGACAGTTAACAGGGTTCATGATAATTGTGGTATTTTTCAGCTGTAGCGAGCACCGTCATGGACGACGATGCGATACGTAGTTACGCTGTGGCATATCTGTGATAGCCATCAAGGATGGCGCAACGGGTGTTCTGAGTAGCACGAGGTTGGCGGAGTAAAAGTGGCTTCGCCCGGGTCTGATAAGGATTCAAGCCTCGAATCTAAGGAAGGCCAAGCGGCCGACGACGCCCGATGAGAGTTTCGCAAGGCGTCGGATGGGCCCGGTAGCCCTTCCTGCCTGTAACCAAACGAGTGGTAGTGGCCAGCGTAGAGAGTGTATCTGTGCTCGCAGCTATTGCCGTATAGTCACGATCGATGACATTAGAAAAGTGGTGCCGAGGAGCAATATGGCTGCCGAAAGCGAAAAGATACGGATCCGGATGGAAGCATACGACCACCGGACCCTGGACGCCTCCGCAAAGGAGATCGTCGAGCACGCCCGTCGGACAAACGCGCGGGTCAGCGGGCCGGTGCCGCTACCGACGCGGATCGAGAGATACACGGTGTTGCGGAGCCCGCATGTCGATAAGAAGTCTCGCGAGCAGTTTGAGCTGCGGACGCACAAGCGACTGATCGACATTCACGAGGCCAACGCGAGAACGGCCGAAGTGCTCAACCGGCTGGTTGTGCCCGCAGGGGTGTTTGTAAAGATCAAGGCTTAAGGGCGTAGGGCGTCGCGATATGACG
The DNA here is from genome assembly GCA_937868145.1 of uncultured Phycisphaerales bacterium. Taxonomy (GTDB): domain Bacteria; phylum Planctomycetota; class Phycisphaerae; order Sedimentisphaerales; family Anaerobacaceae; genus PLanc-01. Next base: position 9,790 of record CALMMH010000668.1, on the reverse strand, counting down.
ATGTTACTTGGCAAAAAAGTGGGCATGACCCAGGTATACGATGAAGCGGGCCGGTTGATCCCGGTGACCGTCATCCAGGTGGGTCCATGCATCGTTACGCAGGTCAAAACCAGCGAGTCCGACGGGTACAACGCGGTGCAGCTGGGTTTCGAGGATGTAAAGCCGTCGCGGCAGACGCAGGCGAAGGTCGGGCACGCCAAGAAGGCTGGAACGAGCCCGAAGCGGTTTGTTCGGGAATGGCGATTGCCCGCCAAGGCGGAGTCGCCGTACAAGACGGGTGATTCGCTTACGGTTTCCGTCTTCGAGGGAATCAAGTCCGTGGACGTCGTCGGCACCAGCAAGGGCAAAGGGTTCGCCGGTCCGATGAAACGCTACGGCTTCAAAGGCTTCCCGGCCTCACACGGCACCGAGCGAAAGCACAGGGCGCCGGGTTCGATCTCCAGCCACGCGCAGAACGCAGGTATGGGCGGCGGCCTGAAGAAGGGCAAGCGGATGGGCGGACACATGGGTGCCGTTCAGATTACGAGTAAGAATCACCCCGTGATGTCGGTCGACGTGGAGAACAATCTGCTGGTGGTCAAGGGCGAGATCCCGGGACCGTCCGGCGGGTACTGCGTCGTCAAGAAGGCCAAGAGCCTGGGTGTATAGACTGGATTCTGACATGATTGATTTAGCCGTATACAATAGCAGCGGGCAGCAGGTGGACACGCTGAAAGTCGACGAGGCGGTGCTCGGCGGATGCGTCCGCTATGCACTGCTCAAGCAGGCGATCGTGATGTACCACGCGAACAAGCGGGTCGGTACCGCGACCACCAAGAGCAGGGGCGTTGTGGCGGGCTCGACGAAGAAGGTTTATAAGCAGAAGGGCACGGGCAACGCCCGTATGGGCCCTCGCCGGGCCGGCGGCAAACGAGTCGGCGGCGGTACGACCTTCGCCAAGAAGCCTCGCGATTTCAGCCAGAAGATGCCGCGGCAGCAGAGAAAGCTCGCGAGGGATTCGGCTCTGCTGGCCAAGCTTCGCAGCCAGAGCGTCGTGGTGGTCGATGGACTGGCGTTCGAGAAGCCGCGCACGAAGGATTTCGCCGGCGTGCTGAAGAACCTCAAGATCGACTCCAGTTGCCTGGTGGCGACGCGCGAGTACGACGAGAACGTGTACCGCTCGGCTCGCAATATCCGCAAGGTGGACGTGCTGCCGGTGGAAGATCTGAACGCGGCGGCCATCGTGAACCACAAGCAGATGCTGTTCACGAAGGATGCGATCGTGTCGTTCCTGGATCGTAATGCCAAGGGCGGCGAACAGAAGGCGTGACGACGACATTGCGTCGGTCACCAACAGTGGGCTTCGGTTTTGATTCGAGTTACCGAATGGATGATTATAGCGTGATAGTCCGGCCGATCGTCACCGAGCAGGGCATGCACTTTGCCAACGTCAAAGGTGCATACGCCTTCGAGGTGAACAGGAAGGCGAACAAGACGGAGATTAAGAACGCGGTCGAGCGGATCTACAACGTGAAGGTGGAGAAGGTGAGAACCGCCAACCGCATCGGCAAAGCGCGACGAAGAGGAAGAGTGATGGGCGTGACCCCGGCCTGGAAAAAGGCGGTGGTGTATCTGGCGCCCGACAATCACATCGATTTGTTCTGATCCGGCGGATCTTAGAAAGAGATAGACGTATGGGAATTCGAATCTACAGACCGACAAGCCCAGGGCGGCGAAACAGCTCGGTGAATGATTATGCCGAACTGACGACCGACAGGCCGGAAAAGACGCTCTGCAAGAGAATCGGCAAGCACGGCGGCAGGAATCACAGCGGCAAGGCGACCGTGCGGTTCCGCGGCGGCGGTGCTCGGCGGATTTACCGGCTCATCGATTTCAAACGGAATAAGGACGGGATCAACGCCAAGATCGCCACGATCGAGTACGACCCGAACCGGTCCTGCTTCATCGCGCTGCTGCAATACGACGATGGCGAGAAACGCTACATCCTGGCGCCCCTGGGCGTGACGGTTGGCGATGTGCTCGAGAGCGGGCAGACGTGCGAGCCGAAGACGGGCAACTGCATGCCGTTGGGCTCGATTCCTGCCGGCCTCGAAGTGCACAACGTGGAAATGACCGCCGGACAGGGCGGCAAGATGGTGCGGGGCGCCGGAAGCGCTGCGAGAATCGTGGCGAAGGAAGGCAACTGGGTCACGATCGTGCTGCCGAGCGGCGAAATGCGTATGGTCCGCAGGGAGTGCCGGGCGACGATCGGTCGTCTGAGCAACCCCGACCACATCAATGTTCGCATCGGCAAAGCGGGCCGGATGCGACACCTGGGAAAGCGGCCGCACGTGCGCGGCAAGGCGCAGAACCCGGTCGACCACCCGATGGGCGGCGGCGAGGGTCGGTCCAACGGCGGACGCCATCCGTGCTCGCCGTCGGGTTTGCTCGCCAAGGGCGGCAAAACGCGAAGCCCGCGCAAGGTGAGCAACGCGAGGATTATTCGAAGACGTCGGAACACTACACAAGGGCAGTTGGTGCTGTAGGCCGCTGGTGAGAACCGGCGGGCGGAACGCAGGAGCCCGGAGACGGTAAACGAGAAAATACGATGGGAAGATCTCTAAAAAAAGGACCGTTTGTAGACGAGAATGTGCTTGCGAAGGTCAGTAAACAGACTAGCGCAGGAACGCGGGACCCGATCAAGACGTGGGCGCGGCGATGCACCATCGTCCCGGAGTTCGTGGGATTCACGTTCATGGTCCACAACGGCAAACTCTTCAACAAAGTGTTCGTCACCGAAGATATGGTCGGGCACAAACTGGGTGAGTTCTCGATCACCCGGACGTTCAAGGGCCATTCGAGCAAGAAATTGAAATAACGCATGCGGGTTGATCGCTAGGCTGACCGAGGATCGACCGACTCTGAGGCATGAGTATGTTAAGCGCGAAGAAGTTGAAAGAAGTGTCGAAACGGCAGGGCGTCACGGTGGAGCAACTCGCCAGGAGCATCGCTCGCGGCGGGATGAACATGAAGGACGCCGTTGGCGCCGTGAAGAATTGGCAACGTGGACTGTTCCGGCCGGAGCCGCACGCCGACGATGTGAAGCATCTGGCGGAAGCCCTGTCGGTGGAGCCGGCGGAGATCAGCGACTGGCATTCGTCCTATCAGTATGCTCCGATGGCGGCCCGCAAGGTTCGTCTCGTGGCCGATCTGATCATGGGCCGCACCGTCCAGGACGCGATTGACACCCTGAAGTTCACCCGCAAGCGCGCCGCTCCGATGGTGGACAAGGTTCTCAAGGCCGCCATGGCGGACGCCGACGAGCAGCAGGCGGACGTGGACACGTTGTACGTCAAAGAGGCTCGTGTTGACGAAGCCGGGATTCGGCTGGGCACGAAACGCTGGATTCCAAAGGACAGGGGCCGGGCTCATCCGATTCGCAAGAAGGCCTGCCACATCCATGTAACCGTGAGTCAGGCGTAAAGAAGCATAGCAACGACGAGAACTGAGATACTGGACTATGGGTCAAAAAACATCTCCAATAGGGTTCAGAGTGGGAATCACGCTCGGTTGGCAGAGCACGTGGTTCGCCCCGAAGCTCAACTACGGCGATTTCCTCGTCGAGGACCAGAAGATTCGCAAGTACATCGACAACCGGTTCAACCGACAGATGCCCAAAGGGGCCGTGGCCAAGACAGAGATCATCCGTACGCGGAACGAGGTCAACGTAACGTTGCACAGCGGCCGGCCCGGCGTCGTGATCGGCCCTCGCGGCGGTGAAGTGGACAAGCTTCGCGAGGAACTGGAAAGCGTGACCGGTCGCAAGGTCACCGTCAATGTCATTGAAATCAAGGAACCCGACCTGAACGCGGCACTGGTGGGCGAAGGCATTGCCGAGCAGCTTGCCAAGCGAGCCTCGTTCCGTCGGACGATGAAGCAGTTCTGTGAAGCCGCGATGAACGCAGGCGCCAAAGGCGTGAAGATCACCTGTGCGGGACGGCTCGCGGGGTCGGAAATGGCCCGGACCGAGACGCAGAAGATGGGCAGCATTCCGCTGCACACCCTGGACGCGGACGTGGACTACGCCCAGGCGACCGCCCGGACGACATACGGAGCGATCGGCATCAAGGTGTGGGTCTACAAGGGCAAGTTCGGGGACGTGCTCGAGCCGTCGGAGAACCGACGTCGTCGTCCGCCGCGGCGGATGGGATTTGGACAGGACAGGCAGGACAGCCGTGGCGGCCGTGGCGGTCCGCGTCCGGACGCCGGCCAGACGGGTCCGCAGTCTTCACCGCAAGTGGAAGGTCGCTCCTGAGCGGACGGCCCTGAAGGATAGAGAGGTACCTTATGGCGATGATGCCTAAGAGAGTCAAATATCGTAAAAGCCAGCGTGGCCGGATGAAAGGCGTCGCAGCGCGCGGCAACTACGTGGCGTTCGGGGATTACGGTCTGCAGTCGCTGGAGATGAGCTGGGTTACGGCCAAGAACATCGAGGCCGGCCGTGTGGCCGCCACGCATTATCTGCGCCGCGAGGGCAAAGTGTACATCCGCATCTTTCCGGCCAAGCCGGTCAGCGGCAAACCCCTGGAAACTCGTATGGGCAAGGGCAAAGGCGAGCCGGAGTATTGGGTCGCGCGAGTTCGTCCGGGTCAGGTCTGCTTCGAGATCGGCGGCGTCAGCGAGGAAGTGGCCAAGCAGGCGCTGTCCCGAGTGGCGCACAAGATGCCCGTTCGCTGCCGACTTGTGAAACGCGGGCGTTCCGTCTGAGAGAGGACTTCAAGGTGAAAGCCAAGCAGTTGAGAGAAATGAGTCAGGATGAGCTGCAGACGACGCTGCAGGATCTTGAGAAGCGCCTGTTCGAGCTCCGTTCGCAGGCAGTGACGGAGAAACTGGAAAACTCCAAGGCCATTATCAACGCCAGGCGGGATATCGCCAGGATCAAGACCGTTTTGCACCAAAAGAGTGCGTAAGCACTGCCGTTGCGAATCGCGGGAAGTCGCCGATATGGAAACAACCAAAAAGATGAAAACGTTGACGGGCACCGTCAGCAGCAATAGCGGAATCAAGAGTATTCGGGTTACGATCGAGTACAAGATCAAGCACCCGAAATACGGCAAGTACATGCGACGCAGGACGAAGCTGGCGGTTCACGACGAGTTGAACGAGTGCCGCGTCGGCGATGTCGTGGAAATCACGGAGTCGCGGCCGTATAGCAAGATGAAGAGTTGGCGCGTTGTCCGCGTGCTGCAGAAGGCCGTCCAGGCGTAAATCCAATACGAGATGCAGAAACTATGATTCAGAACGAAACCATGTTGGATATCGCCGACAACTCAGGTGTCAAGTCGGCGCAGTGCATTCACGTTGTGGGCAAGACGAGCGCCCGCGGGCAGTTCACCCGGGGCACCGCCGGCGTGGGCGACATCATCTGCGTGGCGATCAAGAAGTCGCTTCCCACGTGCCAGCTGGACAACAAAAAGGTGCACAAGGCCGTGGTCATCCGCACCACGACGGCGATCAAACGGTCGGACGGCAGCTACGTGAAATTCGACAAGAACGCCGCGGTGATGATCGACGCCGAGGGCAACCCGATCGGCACCCGTATCTTTGGGGCTGTGGCTCGGGAGCTGCGCGAGAAAAACTATATGAAGATCATCTCCCTGGCCGGCGAGGTTGTATAAGGACGGGCCGAAGAGTATTTGAGCTTTAGTTGGATGAGAAGAGGCGAACAGATGGCCTTGCATGTAAAAAAAGGTGACACAGTGGAGATCATCGCCGGAGACGGCAAAGGCAACACGGGACGCGTGCTGCACGTCTATCCGGATGACAGCATGGTGGTGGTGCAGGGGCAGAATCTTGCGAAGAAGCATGTTCGTCCCTCCCGGCGCAACCCGCAAGGCGGGCGGATCGGGATCGAGCAGCCCATCCACATCAGCAACGTGCTCCCGGTGAACCCCAAGACCTCGAAGGGGACCCGGGTGCGGTATCAGGATACGGCCGAAGGCGGAAAGAAGCGCGTGGCCACCGACGGCACCGAGATCGGAACGATCAAGAAGACGAAGAAGTAACGGCATCCGAGGGCTTGTGCGGCCTGGTGCAGAGCCGGTAGAATCGAGTAAAGAGATTATGGCGCGTTTGAGAGACCTGTACAAAGCGAAGATCGTACCCCAACTGACGAAGGAGTTCGGGTATACGACCATCATGGCGGTGCCGAAGGTGGAGAAGATCGTGATCTCCATGGGCATAGGCAAGGCCACGCAGGACAAGAAGTACATCGAACTGGCACGCAAGGACCTGGCGCAGATCAGCGGCCAGCTGCCGGCGGTGTGCAAGGCCAAGAAGAGCGTGTCGAACTTCAAGGTCCGCCAGGGGCAAGAGACGGGCTTGAAGGTCACCTTGCGAGGCGCCCGCATGTATGAGTTCCTGGACAGGCTGATCAATCTGGCGGTTCCGCGAGTTCGCGACTTCCGCGGCCTGGACCCGAACAGCTTTGACGGGCGCGGAAACTACTCGATGGGCTTGGGCGAACAGAGCGTCTTCCCGGAGATCAACGCGGCCAAGGTCGAGTTCCAGCAAGGGATGAATATCACGTTTGGGACGACGGCCAGGACGGACGAGGAAGCGCGACGATTGCTCTCCCTGTTCGGCATGCCGTTCCGGGGCCAGGCGACGAGCAAGCCGATCGAGTAATCGCGGCCTCACACAGTTCAGTGGAGTGTGTTGATGTCAACGAAGGCGTTAGAGTTAAAAGCGAAGAAGAAAGCGAAGTTCCGCGTCCGACAGTACACTCGGTGCGAACTGTGCGGGCGGTCTCACGCCGTGTACCGCAAGTTCAAGGTCTGCCGTCTCTGCTTCAGGAAACTGGCGCATGAAGGCAAGATCCCGGGTGTGAAAAAAGCAAGCTGGTGATTTCTGGAGCGGCGACGATCCGGAAGCCGGAACGTTCAGGATAGGATAATATGAGTTGGAGCGACCCAATAGCTGACATGCTGACACGAATTCGCAACGGGGCCACCGCCGACAAGGCGAAGGTCGATGTGAAGGCGTCGAAGGTCTGTCAAGGGATTGCGGAAGTCCTCAAGACCGAAGGGTTCATTGTGGGCTACGACCGCATCGACGATGGCAAGCAGGGCTTTCTGCGAATCATGCTCAAGTACGATCCGGACGGCCGATCGGCGATTACGGAGATCGTGCGGGTGAGCAAGCCCGGCTGCCGCAAGTATGCTTCCGTGGACGAGCTCCCGACTGTGTTGGGAGGGATGGGCATCAGCGTCGTGTCCACCAGCAAGGGGATAATCAGCGACCGCATCTGCCGCGAGAACAAGGTCGGCGGAGAGGTCCTTTGCACGGTATATTAAATGAGTCGAATCGGCAATAAACCTGTTGACGTGCCCCAAGGGGTGAAGGTCGAAGTGGCCAAGCAGACGGTGAAGGTGACCGGGCCGCTGGGATCGATGCAAATCGGTTACGACCCGTGCCTGACGGTGAGCGTCGAGGACGGCAAGCGAGTCGTGATCGCCAATCCGCAGCCGGAGGTCCGCCGCAACAAGGAACTCCACGGCACGACGCGGGCTTTGATCGCCAACATGATGGTCGGCGTGACTGCCGGCTATCAGAAGAAGCTGGAGATCTACGGCACCGGTTACAGCGTCAAGGACCAGGGCGGCAAGCTGGTCCTGACCGTGGGCTTCGCCCACGTGGTCGAGATGCCGATCCCGAAGGGCGTGAAGGTGGGGATCGAAGTGGCCGCCACGAGAGGCAACGAGGTTCCGGCCAAGTTCAGCCTGACGAGCATGGACAAGTGTGTCGTGGCCCAGTTCGCCTCGGACATTCGCAAAGTCAAACCGCCCGAGCCGTACAAGGGCAAGGGCATCCGTTACGCCGATGAGCAGATCCGGCGCAAGGCCGGCAAGGCGTTCGCCTCGGGCGGAGCGTAATCGTACGCGTCCGGCCGGCGTCGCCCGCTCTTCGCGGGTGTGGGTTGAAATAAACAGACAGGCAAGCAAACAAACGTATGAAGACTCAACAACATAAGAAGGCGGCGCTACGGCGCAGATGTCACGTGCGAAAGAAGCTCAGCGGCACGCCCGATCGGCCGCGTCTGTCGGTGTTTCGGTCGAACCGGAACATCTACGCACAGTTGATCGATGACACGGCGGGTGTTACGCTGGTGGCAGCCAGCACGCAGGTGAAGGTGTTCCGTGAGCAGATGCCCAAGGCCGGCAACAAGAAAGCGGCCGAGGCGGTCGGCGAAGCACTTGCGAAGAAGGCTCTCGACGTCGGCATCAAGAACGTGTGTTTCGATCGGGGCCCGTACAGGTATCATGGGCGAATTAAGGCTCTTGCCGATGCGGCAAGAAAGGCCGGTCTGGCTTTCTAACGAAAGCGACTTGAACTGGGAGACTACAGTTGGCAGCAGAACCAGTTAGAACAGCTGAATTCGAAGAAAAACCGTTGGAAGACACGGTAGTTAAGATCTATCGCTGTGCGAAGGTCGTCAAAGGCGGTCGGCGGTTCAGCTTTGCGGCCCTGGTGGTCGTAGGCGACCGATCCGGATCGGTGGGCATCGGGTATGGCAAGGCCAACGAAGTGCCCAACGCCGTCGAGAAGGGAATCAAGGACGCCAAGAAGGCGATGTACCGGATTCCCCTGGTCGGCACGACGATTCCGCACCAGGTGATCGGCAAGTACAGGGCCACGCAAATCGTCCTGGCGCCGGCCAGCCCGGGAACGGGCGTGATTGCCGGGTCCAGTTCTCGCGCGGTTCTGGAGTATGCCGGGATCCGCGACGCCTTGACGAAGGTCTACGGCAGCACCTGTGCCAAAAACGTCGTCAAAGCTACCATCAATGGCTTGTTGCAGCTCCGAAGCAAAGAAACTGTCCAGGCTCTACGAGGCGTTGCACTGTCTTAATCGCAACCATGGCCTAGTGGGTGATCTGAATGTTAAGTCATGATATTACTGTTGTCGTAGGCAAACACAAAGCACGTAAACGCGTTGGACGCGGTCGCGGGTCCGGGCTCGGCAAGACTGCCGGGCGTGGCAGCAAGGGCGCGATGAGCCGGTCGGGTGCGAAACGCTTCTCCCTCTACGAGGGTGGGTCGATCCCGCAGTTCCGGCACTTCCCGAAGCGCGGGTTCAACAACAAGAACTTCGCGACCCGCTTCGAAGTGGTCAATATCTCGGAACTCGAGCGTTTTGACGACGGAACAGAGGTGGGAGTCGCTCAGTTGTCTCAGGCCGGACTGGTCCTGGGGTCTTCCAGCAAGGTGAAGATCCTGGGCGACGGCGAGCTGACCAAGAAGCTGCAAGTGGTGGCCCACAGGTTCAGCAAGAGCGCCGAGCAGAAGATCACCGACTGCGGCGGTACGGCGACGAAGCTGTCGACCGAAGTCAAGCCGATCAAGCGGAAGCCGAAGCAGAAGCAATAGGGTTCAAGGTCTCATCGTCGTGCGGCCGGGCGACCGACCGGGCGACGTGTGGAGAGCGATCCAGTGATTGGAACAGTAGCCAATATCTTCAGGATCCAGGACCTGCGGAATAAGATTCTCTTTACCGTGGCGTTGCTGGCGATCTATCGTATCGGGTTCCACATTCAGATCCCGGGGTTCGATCAGGGCGCCATTCGAGCGATGGCGGAGAATCGGGACACGACCAACCCGCTGGGCCGGGCGATGGACTACCTCCAGATCTTTACCGGCGGCACCATGAGCCAGACGAGCTTGTTCGGTCTGGGCATCATGCCCTACATTACCGCCTCCATTATCCTGATGCTTCTGGGAGAAGTCATTCCCTCCTTGAAGAAGCTGCGACA
>CALMMH010000667.1 GCA_937868145.1 uncultured Phycisphaerales bacterium | reverse complement strand
ACCCATGGAACAGCGCCTCGCGGACCCACCCGGTGGCACAGAAGCAGCCCAACGCCTGGGGTCTCTACGACATGCACGGCAACGCCTGGGAATGGGTCCAGGACCTCTATCATCGCGACTGCACCGACGCCCCCACCGACGGCTCGGCCTGGCTCGATACGAACGACCTCGATCCTCGCGGCATCACCCGCGGCGGCTCCTTCTACAACCCCGAGTGGCTGTGCCGCTCCTACATCCGCATGCAAACGCCGCTGGGCTCCATGGTCCACTCCAACAACGGCCTTCGCCTTGTGTGCGATGTGGAGGACCGGGACGATTCCTTTCCACGAGGCGGACAATCTCCTGCTGGTTCTACTGAAGTGCCCGTCCCACGGCTTGTGCCGGTTGAAGTGTCCCTTCCGGGAAAGATGTACGAGGGGACCCCGAAGGACTTCCGGGCTCCGCGGACCAAACCGGTGCAAATGGAGGCGGGCCCTCCGTTTCTGGCTCCGGCTGGAACAACGAATGTCGCGTTGGGTAAGCCTGTCTCGTCCAGCGACGCCGAGCCGATTACCGGGGAGCCGGAGATGATCACCGACGGCGACAAGGAGGCGGCCGACGGAAGTTACGTCGAGCTGGGGCCGTTGCTTCAGCACGTCACGATTGATTTGGAGGCCGAATACGAGATCTACGGCGTCCGGGTCTGGCATTTCCACAAGGAGCCGCGAGTGTATTTCGATGTGATCGTCCAGATCTCGAACGATCCGGACTTCATCGACGGCGTGACGACCATTTTCAACAACGACATCGACAACTCGGCCGGTCTGGGCGTGGGGACGGACATGCACTACGTCGATACTCACTTCGGCGAGATCCTCGACGCCAAAGGTCTCCCTGGTCGCTACGTCCGGCTCTACAGCCGGGGCAACACCGCCACAGACACGAACCACTACATCGAGGTGGAGGTCTACGGACGACCCGCGGAACCGTGAAAGAACGTCTTGGCGCTGGAGCCTTCAAGAGGAGCAATTCGATTCCGGGTGGCAGCGGCAAACGGAGTCCTCGGAGCTTGCCGATAGTTCTTTCGCGACTTGAGAAGAACCATCGGCAAACTGCGTTTGCCGCTGCCACCCGGGGACTCAATCCCTGGATTTGCCGGTGACGTTGCGGATCGTGGTGGTTCGCTCGATGACCGCGTTGATCTTGTTGGCCATCCCCGGCACCGTGCTTTCGGTGACGACCAGCTCGTCCATCGTCACTTTGCGGACCCAGCGCGTCGCCAGGTCGATGTGGATGTCGCCTTTGTAGTGCGAGCTGCCGACCGAGCGGACCTCCATGTTGGGCATCGGAGTCACCACCATTTGGAACGAGCTTTCACCCGAGTCGTAGGTCATCAGGGCGCAGGCGGCGCCATCCACCACGCTGAGGCCTTTGAATTCGAGCGTGACCTCGCCGTTCTTGAAAGTCGAGCCTTCTTTGATGCCGGCTCCCAGGTTCACCGGCGCTTCGGTGAAGGCGGCGGCGTGCACGACCTTGTCGCCGATGCGCTTCAAATCCTGAATGCCTTTGCCGCCTTCCGCCGGCTCGGCGAAGACGTTGCAGAACGCGTGGAAGTCGATGAAGGTGTTGTAGACGAAGTACTTCTTGTCTATCGGCAGCGGCTGGCCGTTCGCGTCGACGAGCTTTTCGAATTTCGCGTGGTCGATGCCGAAGACCTGCCCCTTCGCGTCAATGCCTGTGGCGGTGCTCTGGAACGGATAGCTCCAGCCGGCCATCGCGGGCACCTCAACTTCCGGACCGGCTCCGAACTGCACGGCGAACCGGGTGCAAGTGTACAAGTCGGCTTCGCCGGTGCCCGCCTTGGCCGGAGTGCACTTGAGCTGGAGCTTCAGGACGTCCGTGTTCACGCGTTTGCCGTCCAGGGCATACGTGAGCACGCGGGTCTCCATTTCAAACGCCTGCGGGTCGCCCGATCGCGGCGCGCCCAGATCGAAGGTCTGCCGCAGGAGCGAATCCTCCGGGGGCGTTGTCTGGCCGGCTCCAAAGCAAAGCGACGTGAATACTACCGATGCGGTCACGACCATTGAAATGCCATACGTTCTCATGTTCTTCTGTCTCCCCGAGTTATGGTTGTTCTCTCTTTCACGACGGTGACATGTGTCACACCCGTTGTAGTTCTTCGATCGCCCGTCTAGCCCAGCGGGCGTTCATCTCGTAGCCTCCGATGCCGTTCTCCATGGCCAGTCGGCCGCACACCGGCAGAATGTCCCGCACGCCGTCGAGGTATCGAGACAGATCCGCCACATGGGTCTCGATTTGCGACGCAAACTGCCCCAGAAATCGCAACGTCGCTTCGCGGCCGATCACCGGGTCCATGAACGCGAACCGCAACATCAGATCGTCCATCCGCCAGACGATGTCGTCCTGTGTGACCGGCTGCGACAGATGCTCTGTAAGAACGCGCAATCCCTTCGCGGTGATCTCATAGACCACTCGTTCGCGGAGAGTCTTGCCATGGCGGGTCTTGCCGCGAATCCAACCGGCGTTTTCGATGCGTTTGAGGGCCGGATAGATCGCCCCGGGGCTGCTGCTGAAGTGCCCCAGCGGCGTGGTCGAGAACAGCTTGCGGATGTCGTAGCCGGTCTGCGGCTGCTGGTTGATCACGCCGAGAATCGCCAGCGACAACGTCGAAATCCCCTGTTCCTGCTTCATACTGTGATCTCCAATAGTACGATT
>CALMMH010000666.1 GCA_937868145.1 uncultured Phycisphaerales bacterium | reverse complement strand
GCTGGCCCGACGGCAGATGGTAATAGGCCATCGTGTATTTGAGCTGAGCCCCGCCGCCCGGGTAATGCGTGATGCCTTGGACGCTGCCCTTGCCGTGGGTGCGCGTTCCCACGAGCACCGCTCGCTCGTGTTTCTCGTCGCCCAGCGCGCCGGCCACGATCTCCGAGGCGCTGGCCGAACCCGAGTTGATCAGGACCACGATCGGATAGTTCGGATGCGTTCCTCGAGGATGGGCGTATTCATACGTCGGAATCATGTTCGCCTTGGGCTGCGTGCGAACGATGAGTCCGTCTTTGATGAACTTGTCGCAGATGTCCACCGCGCTGTCCAGGAGGCCGCCGGTGTTGAACCGCAGGTCCAGAATCAAGGCCCTGAGCCCGTTGGATTCGAGAGTGTCCAGAGTCTCCTCCAGGTCGGCGGCCGTCTCGCTGGAGAAGCTGGTGATCCGGACGTAGCCGATCTTCTCGGCCTCGTCGACCATGTACCGCCAACTTCCGTCGGCGGTACGCTGCCAGCCGCGGATCGTCGGAACGATGATCCGGTCCCGAGTGAGCGTCATCTGCTCGGGACTCTCAGCCCCAGGATGGCGGACCGCCAAGGTGACCTTCGTGCCCTTGGGGCCGGTGATTTTCTTGACGGCGCAGATCAGGCTCATGTCCTTCGTGGGAATACCGTCGACGGACTCGATGACGTCGCCGGCGTCCAGGCCGGAGCGATAGGCCGGCGTGTCCGGCAGCAGGCTGGCCACGGTCAACAGGCCCTTGGGCTTGGAGATCTCGATCCCGATGCCCGTGAATTCATTGGTCATCAGTTTCTCGAAATCCTGCACCTGACGGGGCCACACCATCACCGTGTACGGATCGAGCACCGCCAGCGCCGCTTCCGAGAAATGCGCCACCAGCGCCTGCTGGGGCAGATTGACCGTCTTGTTGTTGAGAATCAGCACTTTGTCCAACACCGCCAGGAAATCGTCCTTGTCGAAATCCTTGGCCGATTTCTCGATGTCCTCCCGCACGCCCGCCAGGGCGGTCGACCACGCAGCCACTTTCTCCGGGGCCGGCGGCTCCAGAGACTTGGTGTTGTTCGGATCGCCCCCGTTGGCGAAAATCACCGCGAGCACTTCGGCCAGGAGGTCGCATCGCTTGACGGCCTTCAGGGCCATCTGGGAGTAGTCGATGGCGTTGACGTAGTGCAGGTCAAGGGCTTCGATCGACTTGGACAGCATCTTCTTCTCGACGCCTTCGTAGCGTTCCTTGCTGGACTCGCACGGGCTGTCCTGGAACGACACGGCGATGCTGGCCCGGTCCAATAGCTCCTCCGCATGCTCGGAGTAGCCCTTGTTGTTGGGGTCGATCACCTGAAGCCAGTAAAAATAGCTCGTGTACGCGTCAAGCCACTTGCCGTGGGTTTCCATCGCCACGCTGCGATCCACCGCGGTCTGCAACGACTTCTCGACGAAGGGGTCCGAGAGCAGATCTTTCTTCTGTTGACTGTTGGCGAACTCCTCGGCCCGGGCGATTACCGCCAAGACGTCGGGGAGATCGTTCGGTTCATTGGCGTCGCTGGAGGCGGAACTCTCCGCCAGGCCTTCGTCCCAGTCCGCGCCGGCGATCTTGTCCGGCCGATCCAGCACGCCCGCAGACTTCAGTCGCGTCAACTGCTCGATTTCCTTTGCAAACGCCTCTTCTCGAGCGGCCTTGCGGTGAACATCGATCTGTTCGTACTGGTCGATGATCCCCGCGAGCCGCTGTGTTTCGAGTTTGTCCGAAACCGCCGCCTGCTGCGTGAGCTTCTCGGCCTCCGCGAATTGTCCTTGGTAGATCAGGCGGCAGGCCGCTGCAACAGGCTCATCCGATGTCGAACTCTCCATCACCGCGGGAAGCGCCACGTTGTCCGCCGAGGCGACCTGGACCACCTCCATCCTTTCGGACCGGGCCGAACAACTGTAGCTGCCGACCCAGCACGCAAGTACCAGCGCAGCGGCGCAGGAAAACAGCACGACGAACGTCACGCGGGCGCTTCGACTATTCATGACCCATCCTCTGCCGACGGAATCCGACTTGGTTGACTTGTGCGACTCCAACGAACCGCTCCTTTCCGTATTGATCGGGGATGATTGACGACGGATGACGCCAATCATCCCCAATCAATCATCCGTCTTACAGGCACTCCTTGGCCTTCCCGGCGCAACCGAGGACCTGAAGCTTGTGGCGCACCATCTCGCGAATGGCGTCGCGGGCGGGTCCCAGATACTTGCGAGGATCGAACTCGCCGGGCTTCTCGGCAAAGACCTG
>CALMMH010000665.1 GCA_937868145.1 uncultured Phycisphaerales bacterium | reverse complement strand
GATATTACTAACTGCACGCTTGCCGATAATCGCCATGCCAAAGGTGGAGGGGTGATGGCTTCGCAGAGTAGCCATCTGGAGTTCTTAAATTGCATTCTATGGGGGAATGTGATTTCCGGAAACAAACCATCGCAAATTATGACCGCCTCTAATGCGGACGAAAACCAGTACCCGTCGGTAACAGTGACCTTCTGCAATGTGCAAGAAGACCCGGCCCTGATAGAGACGAACACGGAGCCCACAATCAATTGGGAACGCGGCAATATCCAGAGTGATCCTCTGTTTGCGCAACGCGGAAGCTGGGATTCAAACGACACTCCGAATTATTGGTTTGACGACTGTTTTCAAGAAGGTGACTACCATCTGAAGTCTCAGACCGGACGGTGGGATCCGAATTCCGCTGGTTGGGTCCAAGACGATGTGACGAGTCCGTGTATCGACGCGGGCGATCCGAATAGCCCTGTGGGCGCGGAGCCCGTTCCCAATGGGGGGCGGATCAATATGGGGGCGTATGGCGGGACCGCGGAGGCGAGCAAGTCGTTGTCGGCCTTCGTCGGCAAGTACGGCGGCGGCAGCGGGGCGGAGACTGCTCCCTATCTGATCTTCACGGCCGAGCAGTTCGACGCAATCGGCGCCGAGCCGGCCGACTGGGACAAGCATTTCAAACTGATGGCCGACATCGATCTGAGCGGCTATCCCGGCGCGGAGCTTCACATTGTCGGAATGGACGCGGGCGATCCCTTCTCCGGCGTCTTCGACGGCAACGGGCACAAGATCTCGGGGCTCGGCCGCCGCAGTTCCGGCGAGTTCCACAGCGCCCCTCTCTTCGGATACGTCACCGGCGAGGTCAAAGGCGTGGGTCTGATCGATCCCAACGTCGGCGGGCGGCTCCTCTACTACACCGGCTCGCTCGTCGGCGACAACCACGGCGTTGTCTCCAGCTGCTATGCCTACGACGTCAACGTCGTCGGCGGAGGCTGGAACGCGGGCGGTCTGGTCGGCTGGAACAGCGCCGAGGGCATGATGATCGACTGCAATTCCACCGGCGTGGTCAGCGATCGCTGCGCCGGGGGCCTCGTCGGCAAGAACGCCGGCACGATGACCGGCTGCCGCACCGCGGCGGTCGTGACCGGCAACAGCCCCGTCGGCGGTCTGGCGGGCACCAACGTGAACGGCACGATCGCGAACTCCTGCTCGCACGCGACGGTCACCGGCGACGACCGAACCGGCGGCTTGGTCGGCCACAATTCCGGCGGCACGATCACACGCTGCTACTCGGCCGCCGTGGTCACCGGCAACGACGGCGTCGGCGGCCTGCTGGGGGAGAACGCCGGCGGCATCCTCATCAACTGCTACTCGATGGCCCACACCACAGGCGACCGGCTGACCGGCGCCCTGGTGGGCGACAGCGGCGGGGGGGCGATCACGAACTGCTACTCCATGGGCCCGACGACGGGACGCTGGCCCGTGGGCGGGATCACGCATTGGCGGCACGACGACGACGTGGTGACCGGGTGCTTCTGGGACATGGAAACCACCGGCTGTTCCCTGAGCGCCGCCGGCACGGGCAAGTCCACCGCCCAGATGCAGACGGCGGCCACCTTCCTCGCGGCCGGCTGGGACTTCGTCGGCGAAACGACCAACGGCTCCGAGGACCTCTGGCAGATCGTCGAAGGCGAGGATTATCCAAGATTGTCCTGGGAATCCGGCCTGAACGAGACGAAATAATCTGTGGGGCAATCTGCGGCATCTCGCCAGTTGAAGGGGAAATGCGCCCGAAGGGATTCGAACCCCTGACCGACGGATTAGAAATCCGTTGCTCTATCCAACTGAGCTACGGGCGCTACGATCGTGAGTATATCCTCACGGATGGGCGATGTCAACGTCTGTGCCGCCGGGTCATTTGACGCCCAGGTAGTAGCTGAGCATTGGGTGCATCCGGTCCGTGTAGCCCATCGTGCGGTGGGCCACGTCGCTGCGGTAGAGCGGGTCCTGCATCAGACACGTTCGCCGGTCCGCGGCCGGGATCGTTGTGCTGTAGATCCGCAACTCGTCGCGCGCCGCCGTGACGATCTCCTCCCGCCAGTCGCCGAGGATGTCCGCGATCTGGACGACGTTGCCTTGGATCCGCGAGCCCTCGACGGGCACCGGCCCTTCATCCGTCCATTTGGCCAGGCCGCCTCGCATGATGAACTCCCGCAACGGGTCGGCGTCCCACCAAGCCATCAGGCCCTGTGGTGGAACCCGTCCTGGCAGGCGAATGCCCTTGGATGTGTAGTAGAATCGTTGGGTGGCCAGTTCCAGACCCGGATGGGTCGGGTCGATGTCGGCGGCCATGCACTCGCCCAGCTCGTTGTCGAGGGTGGGCTCGTCGGCGCCGAAGAGAATCCGCCCGCTTCTTGCATCCACCAGGCACGCGCCGTTTCGCGGGTGCGGATCTTCGATGATGTACCAGATCTCCCAGCCGGGATGGTCGGGGTCGATGTCGCCCATATAAGATCGGTCGCCGTGACCCAGGCCGGTGCACCAGAGGGTCCGACCGTCATGGTCGATGGCGAGCGAGCCGTTGATGATCTCGTCGCAGCCGTCGCCGTCGATGTCGCCGGTCTTGATCGTGTGCTGGCCCTGGCCCTGATACATGAACGGGGCTTGTTCGTTGGTCCACCGCCAGACCTTGCGGAGCTTCTTGTCCTGGAACACGTAGGCGTCGATTTTCATCTGGCCGTAGGTGCCGCGGGCGACCAATACGGCGGGGGTCTTGCCGTCCAGGTACGCGGTCGCGAGCATATGCCGGCTGGCGCGGTTGCCCGTGTAGTCGCCCCAGTCCCGAACGTTGCCCAGCTCGATCCAGGGGACGCGATCAATTTCTTGTCCGGTCGCGCCGTCGTAGACGGCGAGGTATTCGGGGGCGTCGAGGAGGAATCCCGTCTTGCCGCTGGGCAGCATCTCGTCCTGCGTGGCGGCGTACGTTGACGTCCTGACGCAGACCTCGGCCCGGCCGTCGCCGTCGAGGTCGCGGGCGATCATGGGCGTCCACCAGATGCCCATGTCCACGTTCCAGCCCAGGTCGATTCGCCAGAGGAATTGGCCGGTCTTGCCGTTGTAACCGTCGTATTTGTAGGAGCCGCGATTCGGGCTGGTCCGGCCCGGGTCTTTGCCGCCGCCGGGGTGCTTGACGACGAAGTCGTAGACGCCGTCGCCGTCCAGGTCGGCGATCCCGACCATGGCGACGCCGCGGGTGTCGTCCTTCAAGGGGATGGACCTGTACTGCTGCACAGGGGCATCGGTGGAAAGCTCGGCCGCTTCGGAGGCATCCTGCTCTTGGCCCTCGACGACAGGTCTCACGAACCACGAGTTAGTCTGATTTGAAGGTGCTTTGTCATCGAGGAAATCGGTTGTCTTGGCCAGCGGATGCTCATTGAGTTTCACCGCTGCTTCATCTGCTGTCGAGCGGTAGACGTTGAACGTGACGTTCTGCGGATCGCTCTTGAGCAGTCGCCAGCCGAGGTAGACCTTTCCGTCGCCCAGCGGCATCGCCAACATGCCGCGATTGAGCTTCTCCTCGATCCGGGTTTCGGCCCAGCCCAGCACCGCGTTTGGATCGTACAGCGGGTCCATCACATAGAAGCCTCGATTCGGAGGGATGTCCTCCGCCGGACGAGCGCTGCCTGGGCTTCCGGTCCCCGGATTCTGCGCCGCCGCCATCGAGACCATCGACCCGATCAATAGTGAAAGCGACAGAAGACGTCTCGTCGTCATGGCTTGCTCCGCATGATTGGGCGAATGGTTATTGATCGGTGCTTGCCGACCGCCAGGGCGATTCGGGCGTGCCGGCCTGCGAGGCTTTGGGACGCTCGGCGAAAGGCGGCAGCTTGCCGGCGTGGACGTCGTAGAGACGCTTGTGCGTCGTCTTGGCGGCTTCGACCATCTCGGGATAGGGACGATCCGTGACGTCGACGAACCCGATGTTGTAGTTCTCGCCGTCCATGCGGCCCAGGGCGGGTTCGTCACGCCATTGGAACCAGTGGGCTCCGAGGAAGCCGGGCAGGGCGGCTGCCTGCTCGACGTAGTAGCGATATCCTTTGGCCCGCTCGGCCTGGCCGGCCGTTTGGACGAGGCCCGCGCCGAGCCCGTCGGCGGGGACGCCCAGATGGAATTCACCGATGAGAAGGGGCCGGCCCGTAGCTTCGTACAACGCTTTCAACTGCTTCGTCGGCTCGTACTCGTAGACGTTGATGCTGCAGACGTCGAAGACCCTGCCCATCCGCATGACGGCGGGCGCAGGCGAGCCGCCGAAACGGATGCCCAGGTTCAGGTGGTTGGGGTCGTGCCGCTTGATCGCGTCGCCCATCAGGGTCAGATACCGCTCGAACATGCCGTGGACGAACTCCTCACGACGTTGACGTGTGTCCCCTTGAGCGAGGTACTCCTTGAGTCTCTGCTGCGTGGCCGTCTCGGAGTTCTTGAGGAACATGTCCACCATCTCGCTTTCGCGACCCTCCCACGGCGGCTCGTTGCCGAGAAAATACCCGAGAAGCCATGGATTGTTTCTGAGCGAGACGCACTGTCTTTCTGCGGCCTGTTCGACCCCGCGAGCGAACTCCTCCGAGTACACGTCGGGCATGCCCAGGTACAGGGGCTCTGCACGAGGACCTCGGAACGACACGGCGTAGGCCTTTCGCCGGCCATCGTCGGTCGGCCGCAGGGAGGACCAGTTGCCGATCGTATTCATACCCCAGGCGTCCATGCGCTGATAGATCAGAGCGGAGTCGCCGGCCGGCTCGTCGCCTCGACCGCGGGCCGGTCCGATGCAGTCGGCGCCGGTGGAGAGGAACAGATGACCATGCGGGTCCACGAACCACCAGCGGCCGTCGATCTGCTCGACGCGGAAGAAGCCGGTCGCTTTGACCTGCGTATTCTTGTAGCCGCCGTACTCGCAATAGCCGAATTCGTCGCCGCCGGTGAACGACTTCCGTTCTTCGGCCATTTCGTTCTGAAGCTGCTCGCGGCTCTTGATCTTGCGAGGCCAATCCGCATGGGCCCACTGGCCAAACTCATCGACGACCGGCTGGCCCTCCAGGAATTCCGAGCCGGCGTCCTCCTTGGACAACGTGACCGACCGAATCTCCAGCGTGGGCTCATTCAGCGGGTACTCCATGGCGACGGTTAGGGCCTGGACGTTCCTGAGTTCTCCGAACGGGCCCCAGACACCCATCCAGAACGAGTTCGTCCGGCGGTTGTTGGTCGAGGCCAGGTCCATTCCTCGCTGATCTTTGCCCTTGAAATACTGTAGTGGAATGGACGCCCGCAGCCAGACGTTCTGGCCGAAGGGCTGGAACATCAGCCGGCGTTTGCCGTCGGCGGTGTGGAGCCACACGGAGAATCGCTGCGGCGTCGAGGTCTTCATCTCGACGACCAGGAACTGGTAGTCGGACCAGTCGGAGGGCAATTGCTCATTGAGTTCCTCCAGCGGCCACGTGTGTTCCGATACTCTGCCTTCGAACGTCACCTTCAGAGGCGTCTTTCCAGGCGAAACGCGATACAGACCCGCGCCGTGGAAGGCGAGTTCGCGAGAGAACTCCTTTTCGAAGACACCCAAGTCCCGGTGTGACCACAGATCGCGAATCCGAGCCGGGCCGTCGAAGCCGAGGTCGGCCAGGGCCGCGGTAACCGTCGCCGTCTCCGGGACGGGCACGACCGCTTTGTCCGAGTAGACGAGAAACTGCACGGATCCTCTGCCGCGACTGCCCGCGTCCATCATCGCGATCGCCTTGAAGGTCTCGTAGCCTGCGGGAAGGTCGTACTCGATCAGCGACGGTGCGTGAGTGCCGATCCCGAACGGGACGGGCTTGCCGTCCCGCGTGAGACTCTGGCCGGAGGCGTTCTTGCCGACGGCGGCTTGCCCCCAGCCGGCGGTGGCGCTGACCCACTTGAGGTCGGTCAGCTTCAGTTCGCCGCTCGGGCCCACCAGCCGTGGCTCGATCCAGTCCGCGTGGTCGTAGTCGAATCCGTCGCCGGCCGTGGTGACCTGAAGGAAGAGCTTCCTCGCGCCGCGGATGTCGGCCGTGACTTCGACAGTCTTGTTCGAGCGGCCGCGGAAGATCTCGCTGACGAACAGAGCCTTCGCAGGGTCGAATCCGTCGCCCGGCTCGCGGGCGTTGAACAAAGCCAAGTACTTGTCCGGCGAGTCCGGGACGTCCGCGACCCAGGCGACCAGATCGTCGTTCCGGAAGAGCTGGTGGTTGTTGAGGCTGTGCTGGTCGACGGCCAGGACCTCGTCGTTGGTGATCAGCGACAGCGTGAACTCGTCGTTCCACGGCAGGTGGCCGCCGAACATCAACGGGCCGCGGACCATGCAGAACAGCGTCATCAGCGTCACCTGCTCGTCTCGCGTGAACTTCGTCCACCCCTTGTTCATCTGCGGCCCGACGTGGATGGCCCCCAGGGGGAGCATGTCCGGGTCCGGCCAGTGACCCGGCCCGATGTACGGCGACCAACGGTTGCAGATCTCGAACTCCTGTTTCAAGAGCGGCCAACTGTCCCAGAAATCGTCCGTGAGCCGCCAAAGGTTCGCGTGGGTCGCGACGTGGTCGGCGACCTCGAAGGGTGTAGCCCCGGGCGAGGTGCTCAGCACCATGGGCCGGCCGCAGGCGTCGAGGGCCTTGCGAATTGCTTCGACCTCGGGCTTCTGGGGGTGATAGGGACGCGAGAGGTCGTCCACCTTCACGTAATCGACCTCCCACTGGGCGAAGAGCTTGAAGACCGAATCGTAGTAGGCCTGGGCGCCGGGCTTGGACATATCGACGCCGTACATGTCCGGATTCCACGGGCATGTGCTGGCCGTGTTGGCGATGGCGGAGGCCGTGACGTTTGTGCCGAGGACGCGGCAGTCTCGCTTGACTGCTTCGCGAGGGATGCCCCGCATGAGATGGACGCCGAACTTGAGGCCCTTGCCGTGCACGTAGTCCGCCAGCGGCTTGAAGCCTTTGCCGTCGGCGGATGACGGGAACTTGGCGACGACCGGCCACAATCGGCCGTACTCATCCAGCACGGGCTTGGGATTGCGGTCGTAGTCCCAGCCTTGCGACTGGGGCTCATACCACTGGATGTCCACGATGATGTATTGCCATCCGTGGGCCGCCAGATGCTCGGCCATGTAGTCGGCGTTGGCTTTGGTCTGTTCCTCGGTGACGGTGGCGCCGAAACAGTCCCAACTGTTCCAGCCCATCGGCGGCGTCGGGGCCCAGGCGTGGAAAGGCTTGCTCTCGATCGCCGGTGTTTGCGAGACCCACAGGGCGGCGGTCATCCACGCTGCGAGAACCATGGACTGCATAGATCAATCCTCCCTTTGTGCCGGATTTTTTGCATCGGGCCTTGATCGTACCAGCGGATCGTGCGTCCGTCCAGTAGGGGCGGGTTTGAAACCCGCCCAATACAATTGCGGCGGCAAAGCCGGTCATTATAATAGGGTCCTATTGTTCGTCATCGGAGCTTTTCTTCCACAGTGGGGATTCGCCATGCTGGCTTATTTGTTGATACCGGTTGGATTCGTGTTGTTGATCAAGGGCGCGGATGTCTTTGTGGAGGCGGCGTCCTCGCTGGCCCGCAGACTGCGAGTGTCCGATCTGGCGGTCGGTCTGACGGTCGTGGCGTTCGGGACGTCGCTGCCGGAACTGGCGGTCAACGTGACCGCGAGCATCCAGGGCAACACCGGCATCACCATCGGCAACATCCTCGGCAGCAACATCGCCAACATCCTCCTGATCCTCGGAGTCGCCGACGTGATCTGCCCGCTCGTGGTGACCCGGAGCACCGTCTGGAAAGAAATCCCGCTGAGCCTCCTGGCCGCCATTGTGGTCGGCGTCGTGGCCAACGACTGTCTCATCGACGGCGCCGCAACTTCGGTTCTGAGCCGGACCGATGGGCTGATCCTGCTGTGTTTTTTCATCATCTTTCTGTTCTACACCGCCAGCATCGCCCGCAACTTCCAGGGCGTGGAATCGGCGATCCCCAAGACGACGCTGAGTCTGACGCGGATCGGCGTGATGATGGCGATCGGTTTTGTGGCCCTGATTGTCGGCAGCCAGTGGGTTGTCGACGGCGCGGTGAAGATGGCGACGGCCCTGGGAATCAGCGAGTCGGTGATCGGCCTAACCATCGTAGCCGTGGGGACGTCTCTGCCCGAGTTGGCCACATCAGCCACAGCCGCCTACCGCAAGAATTCCGACATTGCCGTCGGTAACATCGTGGGCTCGAACATCTTCAACATCTTTTTTATCTTGGGAATCAGCGCGGTGATTCGGCCCATTCCGTTCGAAGCGGGTGCGAATTTCGACATCGGCATGCTTGTGATTTCCAGCGTACTGCTGTTCCTGTGCATGTTCACGGGCAAGCGTCATGTGCTCGAGCGATGGCAGGCGGTAGTTTTCCTCGTGGGATACACTTTGTACGTTCTCATCATCACGTTGGGCTGAGCCCCACCGTTCACTGAACCAATCCCCGGTCTTTTCGTATAGTTTGCCATGGGCCAGGGGTAGTCATTCCCCGAGGGAAAACCACTCGGAATCTATCTTCATCGATTCCGGCAGAGCCGTCGGCAGATACGCAAGTCGGACTGCCAGTTTGGCACTCCCACGAGGTCCCACAAGACCCATAAATGACGTTGTGGCAAGCATTTAGGGATTCCATCCGCCCGGGCACGCCATTTGCACAGGCTTCGTTTCAGAACGTGCGTAGGCAACGTGGTTGAATCCTGTGCTTACAACGAGGACTGAGAAATGAAATTTGAAAAATTCACACTGAAGGCACAAGAGGCATTGGCGACGGCCCAGCAGATCGCGATGGCCAAGTCGCACACCGTTCTGTCGCCGCTGCATCTGCTTGGCGCGATGCTCAGCGACGAGGGCGGCGTGACCGAGATGACCCTCAAGAAGATCGGCGCCAATGTCCATCGCATAAAGACCATGACCGAAGACGAGCTGGGGCATCTGGCTCAGGGCACGAGCACCGGCCAGATGATGCCCGATCCGGCGTTCAACCAGATCGTGCTCGACGCGCAGAACCGCGCCGACAAGATGGGCGACGAGTATCTCAGCGTCGAGCATCTTCTGCTCTCGCTGGCTGCGAACAAGAGCGACGCCCAGGAGATCCTCAAGCTCAACTCGGTGACGGTGGACAAGGTCCAGAACGCCTTGAAGGACATCCGCGGGGGCGCGAAGATCACGGACCAGAACCCCGAGGAGAAGTACAAGGCCCTGGAACGCTACGGCATCGACCTGCTGGAAATGGCTCGCAAGGGCAAACTCGATCCGGTGATCGGACGCGACGAGGAGATCCGGCGGTGCATGCAGGTCCTGAACCGGCGCACCAAGAACAACCCCGTCCTGATCGGCGAACCCGGCGTCGGCAAGACCGCGATCGTCGAAGGACTCGCCCAGCGAATCGTCGCGGGCGACGTTCCGGCGGGCCTCAAGAACAAGCAGGTCATCGGCCTGGACATGGGCGCGCTGATCGCGGGCGCCAAATACCGCGGCGAGTTCGAGGACCGGCTCAAGGCCGTCCTCAAGGAGGTCATCGCGGCTGAAGGGCAGATCATTCTGTTCATCGATGAGTTGCACACGGTCGTCGGGGCCGGCGCGGCCGAGGGCGCCATGGACGCCGGCAACCTGCTCAAGCCTTCGCTGGCCCGGGGCGAGCTGCGGTGCATCGGCGCTACGACCATCGACGAATACCGCAAGCACGTCGAGAAGGACGCGGCGTTGGAGCGTCGATTCCAGCCAATTCTGGTGGAGCCGCCCAGCATCGAGGCGACCATCGCGATTCTCCGAGGCCTCAAGAACCGTTACGAAACCCATCACGGCGTGCGAATCACCGACGCCGCGATTGTTGGGGCCGCTACGTTGTCCCAGCGATACATCACCGACCGTTGGCTGCCGGACAAGGCCATTGACCTGATCGACGAGGCCGCGTCCAAGCTGCGGATCGAGAACGACTCGGTGCCTGCGGAGCTCGACGACATCCGTCGGCGAATCATGCAACTCCAGATCGAGCGGGAAGCCCTTAAGAAGGAGAAAGATCCGGCCAGCCAGGACCGTCTGAAGAAGGCGGAGAAGCAGTTGGCGGACCTGGAGGAGCAGAACCGTAAGCTGACCGCCCAGTGGGAAATGGAAAAGGGCGG
>CALMMH010000664.1 GCA_937868145.1 uncultured Phycisphaerales bacterium | reverse complement strand
CATCGAAAAGATCCGGAAATGCCATGTGCTGTTCGTCTGTCCGTCCGAGAAGCCGTTCCTGCCGCGGATTCTGTCTCCGCTGCGGGATAGCGACGTCCTGACGATTGCAGACGTCCCGTCGTTCCTGGAAGCCGGCGGGGTGATCAATCTGGTCGTCGAGGACAAGAAGATCCGATTCGAAGTGAACCTGGCGGCCGCCGCCCGCGCGCACCTGGTGATTCGATCCAGCCTGCTGCGCCTGGCGGTGAAAACCATCGAGCACGACCGCCTGGAAATGGACCAGAATCAGGAGAATTCCGGTGGAAGCGGCCACCCGTAAAACCCGGCACAGAGTATGGTTGTTCGTGCACAACTTGTCGCTCCGGCGCAAGTTGATCGCAATCGTTATGCTCACGTGCATAGCCGCGCTGTCCCTGACCGGCGGCGTTTTCGCCGCCTGGGAATGGTCGAGTCTTCGCCAGGGCACGATCCGGGACCTGACGACGCACGCCAATGTCCTGGCCGACAACTGCAGGGCTGCAATCACCTTTGAGAACGCCGCCGACGCCAGCGAGATCCTCCAGACGGTCGAGGCGATCCGTTCCATTGTGGTCGCCTGCGTTTATACCGGTGAGGGGGAGTTGTTCGCCGCGTACATTCAGGAAAACAGCGGCGCGGCGGTCCCTCCCCTGAGTGAATTGGAGGACCACCCTGTCTTCAACAAGGGATTTCTCACGCTGACGCAACCGATCTTTCTTGACGAGGAGCGAATCGGGACTGTCTGCCTTCGGGCCAATCTGGACTTCCTGTACCAGAGACTTCACCGCAGCGCCATGGCGATCTTGGCCATTCTGTTCCTGTCGTCGGTGGCCGCGTACATCGTCTCTTCCCGGCTCCAGAGAGTCATTTCGCATCCGATCCTTCACCTGGCCGACGTGGCTCGACTGGTTTCCGAGAAACGGCAGTACACCGTACGCGCCGAGCAGCACGGAGGCGATGAGGTCGGCCTGTTGATCGAAGCCTTCAATGAGATGCTCGGACAGATCCAGCAGCGGGACGCCGCCCTCGTCGACGCCAACGAACAACTGGAGGGCCGCGTCCAGGAACGAACCGCCGAATTGACCACCGCCAACCGAAACCTGGTCCGGGAAATTGCGTTCCGCAAGCAGGCCGAGCAGGTTCTCATGGAGAGAACCCAACGCATCGTCAGCCACCAACGGGCGTTGTTGCGACTGACCAAGGACGTCAAGATCGATCTCCAGACGACCATGAAGATGGCCAGCGAGGAAGCGGCCAGGACTTTGGGCGTCCAACGAGTCAGCGTCTGGTTCCTGCACGAACAGTTCTCCGAACTGGTGTGTGAGCAACTCTACAGCGATCCGGGAGGGAGTCAAGACAACCATCTGCGGATCAGGGCCGCCGACTATCCGGCGTATTTCGAGGCGATCGAGAACAGCCGCATTCTTGCCATCAGCAACGCGGGGGAAGACTCCCGCACCCGCGGCTTCACCGACTACTACTACAAGCCGCATGGAATCGTTTCCATCATGGACGTGCCGATCCGCCTACACGCCAAACTGCTGGGTGTTATGTGCTACGAGCACGTCGGTTCCATTCGGGAATGGTCTCTCGAGGAGCAGGACTTCGGCGCGTCGGTGGCCGACATGATCGCGCTGCAGGTGGAGTCCAACGAGCGGCGGAAACTGGAGCGGGCCCTGGCCAAAGCGAACGAGCATCTGGCCGAGACGGTGCGGGACCTGCGGCGCTCGAACAAGGAGCTCCAGGATTTCGCCTACGTCGCGGCCCACGATCTCAAGGCGCCGTTGCGAGGGATCGGCACGCTCACCGACTGGATCGCCTCGGATTACGTCGACAAGTTCGACGACCAGGGCCGCCAGCAGTTGGGCATGCTCAAGGGCCGCGTCGCGCGGCTGTCCGAACTGATCGACGGCATCCTGCATTACTCGGAGATCGGCCGGGTGGCCAGCCGCGTGCAGCCGGTGGATCTGAACGAGCTTGTTCTCGATGTGATTGCCTTATTGGATCCGCCCAAGCATGTGGACGTGGCGGTCCAGGGTCCGTTGCCGGTCGTTGTTTGCGAGAAGATCCGCGTGGGCCAGGTCTTTCGCAACCTGATCGACAATGCGGTCAAGTACATGGACAAGACCGAGGGACGCATCGAGATCCGGTGCGAGGAACAGGAGGGGCTCTGGCGATTCGCCATTTCCGACAACGGACCGGGAATCGACCGGAAGTACTTCGAGAAGATCTTCCAGATTTTCCAGACGCTTGCTCCGCGTGATGAGCGGGAAAGCACCGGCATCGGTCTGGCGATCGTCAAGAAGATCGTCGAACTGTGCGGGGGCAGCGTCTGGGTTGAATCGAAGATGGGGGAAGGCGCCACCTTCTTCTTCACGCTTCCCAAGCAAGAAATCACGGCGGAAAAGGAATTGCACCTTTCCGATCGCATGAATCTGAACTGACACGAAAGGTTGAAGGCTATGTCCGACCGAATCGGTTGTGTTCGAACCTGTTGCCAGGGCCAGAAGTCGTCGTCGCGGGAAGGCGAGGATCGACGGTTCGCACCAGCAGGGGACATGCAGCCGGGACTGTCCCTCCGGGAGAACGAACACCAATTGAACAACGTCCTGGATTCCATCCTCGCCGGAGTGATGATCATCGACGCCCAGACCCACCAGATCGTGGACGTCAATCCCAGCGCGGTCGAGATGATCGGCGTGCCCAAGGATCGAATCGTCGGCAGACTCTGCCACCATTTCGTGTGTCCGACGGAAACGGGACACTGCCCGATCCGGGATCTGGGCCAAAACGTGGATCGATCGGAGCGGATTGTGCTCAGAGCGGACGGCACGGAGTTCTCCGTTCTCAAGAGCGTCGTGCCTGTCGTCTGGTTCGGCCGTCAGTACCTGATCGAGAGTTTCGTGGACATCTCCTCGCTCAAACAGGCGCAGGAGGAGGCCCGGGAATCGTTCTCCCTGCTCGAAGCCACCCTGGAATCCATGGCCGACGGCCTTCTGGTCGTGGACGGCTTCGGCCGAATCAAGAACTACAACAAACCATTTCAGGCTCTGTGGGGGCTGTCGAACGAAATCCTCGCCACCGGCGACAACAATCAGGTTCTGACCACCGCGCTGACGCAACTGCGGGACCCAGAGAGACATCTTGCCAGGATCCGGCAATTCTACGCATGTCCCGAACAGGAAGGTCACGAGGTGATGGAATTCACCGACGGCCGGATCGTGGAGTACTACTCCTTCCCCCAACGTGTTGGCGATCAGATCGTCGGCCGGATCTGGCACTTCCGGGACATTACCGAAAAATACACCGCCGAACAGAAACAGACCGCATTGCTGCGAAGGGTGGCCGAGATCAACGAGGAACTGACTCATTTCGCCTACGTGGTCTCGCACGATCTGAAGGCGCCGCTCCGGGGGATCAAATTGATCTCCGAGTGGCTGTGCGCCGACTATGGCGACAAGCTCAACGACGATGCGAGGGAGCAACTCGGTCTTCTCCAGAGCCGCGTCGGCCGGATGCACAATCTGATCGCCGGCGTCCTGCAGTACTCGCGCGTGGGACGGATCAAGGAGGACATGGTCCCGACCGATCTCAACGAGCTGATTCCCGGCATCCTCGACGGCATCGCTCCGCCGGAGCACATCCGCATCGCGGTGCAGCCCGGACTTCCCGTGATCGAATGCGAGCGAACCCGCATCATTCAGGTCTTCCAGAATCTGCTGGGCAACGCGATCAAGTTCATGGACAAGCCTGCCGGCGAGGTAAAGATCGCCTGCGCCGAGGACGGAGAATTCTGGCGGTTCAGCGTCGCAGACAACGGGCCGGGCATCGAGGCGAAATACTTCGACCGCATCTTCCGCCTCTTTCAGACGCTCGCGCCCCGGGACGAATTCGAGAGCACCGGGGTCGGCCTGGCGGTGGTCAAGAAGATCGTCGAGATGTACGGCGGGCGGATCTGGGTCGAATCCGAGGTGGGCAAGGGAAGCACGTTCTTCTTCACGACGCCTCGACGAAGGCTATCCCCGGCTCTTGAGGGATTGAACTCGCCGTCGGCGCACGGGGTTTTTGGCATCGACGGATACGTCGAGTGAGAAGAGTGTCACTATGAACAGTCGTATGAGCAAGACATTGTGTTTGCTGGCTGTCGCCCTTCTGGGGGCAGGCTGGTGCGTGGGCGAATGGCGTGCGCGCCGCATCGACGCCAAGATGCGGAATTGCCTGCTTGGCCATGCCGTCCATGTCGCCGGGACACTCGACCCCCGGACGGTCGGGGAACTGTCCTTTACCGCGGCCGACAAGGGGACGCCGGCGTTCGAGTTCATCCGGAGCCAGTTGACCGGCTTGGGGGCGTACTGTTCCCATCGGGGCATCTACACCATGGCCCTGCGAGACGGTCGGTTGGTCTTCGGGCCGGAGACCTACGGGCAAGACGATCCCATGGCCAGTCCGCCCGGT
>CALMMH010000663.1 GCA_937868145.1 uncultured Phycisphaerales bacterium | reverse complement strand
CCCGCGACGGCGGACCTCGACAGTTCACCATCTTTCTGATGACCGGTCTCAAGACGGCATAGAGAGGATGCGATGCTGATCGATACGACCAGGGATTATGTGACTGGCGAGTGCAGGAGCGCCAGGAATGCCTTCAGCCCAGCGTTCTTTGAGGAGCACTTGTCGGTCGTGGTTGGATACGCCAGGCAGTTGGGCCAGACTCTCGGCGGCGACCTGGAGATCATCGAACTGGCAGGCTGGCTGCACGACCTCTCCGCGATCCAGGATTTCGCGGTCCTGCCCAGGCACCCCGCCGCGAGCGCGGAGATCGCCCGAAGGATGTTGCTCAAAGAGGGCTACCCCGCCGATCGCATCGAACGCGTGGCGACGTGCATCGCGTCGCATTCGGCCCCGGTGCAGGTCGGAAACGGCTCGATCGAGCAGGTGTGCGTGTCGAACGCCGACGCGATGTCCCAGATCGTCAAGCCCGCCTACTGGTTCTACTACGTGTTCAACGTCCGCCAGTTCGCCTTTGCCGACGGTCGGGACTGGCTGCGTCAGCGGGTCGAGAACAATTGGACCGCCCTGATCCCGCAGGCCCGGGCGATCATCGAGAAGCCGTATCTTCAGGTTGGGGAGTGCTTGAAACTGTAGCAAGCATAACCGAAGACGTGGGAGGCGAGACTGCGAATGGGAAACACGAGTTGGATGGGCCGGCCGATCGGTGCTTTGATCGCGTACATTGCCCTTGGGCTGTTCCTGACGGGGCCTCTGTGGGGCCAGGACCCCTCTCTCGCCGAGCCTGTTCCTGTGGACCTGCTTCGCGACGGGGAACTGGTGATGCCATCGCGCAATTTCGCCATCGCCACTCCCCCCGGTGACTGGAAGTGGTTCTTGCGCAAGGGACCGGGAGCGACTCCGTCTCAAGCGACATACATCTGCAGAGAGACGGAATCCGGGGCCGAATTCCAGGTCATCTCGTCGGGTCTCGCGGCTCGCTTCGATGCCGACTTCATCACCGGGGTCAAAGAAGGGATAAGAGAGTCACTGGCAGACGGTGGTCTTAGAATCATGTCCCTGGAAGTGACCGAATGCACGACGCCTCTGCCCCATTCCTTCCGTAGCCAATGGCAGGCCGTGCTCCCCGACGGCCGGTCGCTCTATGGGTACGGCTATCTGACGGCGTCCGACACAGTCTTCACCATTCAGCACATCACCACCGATGAAGCCGAACCGCCTCTGTTCACGCAGTTCGCGGGCACATTTCGCACTCTGCGGGCTGCCGCTCCTCCTGCGAGTCCGTGCTTCTGGGGTATGATCGAGCTCTTGCTGGTCGGTGTCGCCTACGTCGTTGGGGTGATAGTCAATCGTGGAGGCGGCAGAGCGATCCTGAATGGCGGGACTCTCGGCGCAGCCCTGGTCATCATCCTGGTGGTCGTCCTGGTAGCCATCGGAGCGTATACCGGTCTCGCGAGGGATCTGCCGCCGGAGAAGCTGGGCGAGTTCACGGGGCGGCGGATCGGCGAGGCCCTGATTCCCTTGCTGATCGCAGTTCTCATCTCACGCGCGCATCGAAAACGCAAGGCGAGCATCAATGATGTCTCAGGGGGACCTGCCGGCGAGACTCCGCCACAGACCGGCGGCAGTTGCGGCAGTTAACATCGCGTGGTTGCTTCGTCGTTGGTCGGGATTCTCGCCTGGCTCGGGACCACAGAAGGTGAAACGACGTACGGCGGCTATCTCTTCTTGTCGATCTCATGTCGCAGCATGGCCTCGTAGAGAGCCAGTTGGATGTCGAGGATCTGTTCGAGCGTCACTTGGCACCCGTCCCGCAGGCCGTGAGGGCATTCGAATGTGAAGCTGCCCGCTCCACAGATGTGGTACAGGGCGCTGGTCAGATTGAATGAGTCGGGGTTCCTGCCGCCCTCGGCGCGCACCTCGAAAGGACTGTCGTGGGGCAGATTTCGCTTGTCCAGAAGGGCGTAACACTCTTCAGCGAGCAAGCGGATGTCCTGCTGGACCTCGGCCGGGACGTACGCCGGGCGCAGCAACGCGGGCTCCGACTCGTGGCTGTGCAGCGAGACGACCAGGTCGGGCCCTTCTTCGCGGGCGATCTTGAGAATCGCGGGCGCCTCCGGCCCCATCGGGGTGAAGAACTCGTCGTGCATCGGATTGATGCCGGCGTCGTCGAAGTAGCAGCCGAGGAAGCCGACGTTCTCGCCGGTCATCGGATGTTGCCTCTTGACCTGCGGCCAGCCGCAGAGCGTGTCGTCCTTCCAGGTTCCCTGGCCCCAGAAACGCAGGTCGTCGCCTGTCATTCCCTCCAAGGCCCGCGGCTCGAACCGTGCAGTCCCGTCCGGGTTGCCGGCCGGGACAATCATGAGCCGGCACCGGTCGCCGAGCTGGCGCAGCGAGGTCTGATCCTTGCCTCGCAGGTCCTTGCCTGTCTCCATGATCTGGATCAGGTTCACCAGCCCGGTGAGCGCCTCGACCTCGTGCCCGTGCACCGGGCCGACGAAGAACACGACGGGCTTCTTTCGGGCGGCCTTGTCCATGTAAGCGGACGGCTCGCGGCCTCCAATGGCGGAGTTGTAGTTGGCCAGATGTGCGACGTTCTCCTTCTGGCCGTAGGAGACCAGATGGATTGGCCGTCCGCCTGGCGTGACGCACAACATCGAGGCAATCCCTCTCTTGAGGCCGTCGACGTGAAGGGCGAGCCCTTTGAGATCGCCGACCCAGAAGTCCGGCAACGGTCTTTCAGGGATTCTTGCTTTTGCCTCCGCGTGGGTCATTCGCTCTGCGGCGGCGTCCGCATGAGTGGGGAATAGAGCGGTCGACAACAGGAAGACAACAAGGATGATTGCTTGACCCGACGCTCTGCGATCCATATCAGCCTCCGACGGCGTCAGGCCGTGAAGCGCCCGCGCCCAGCAGTTTCTGCTCCCACCACTTGAGATAGCCCTCGTCGGAAACGGTGGGGGACAGGTCTCTCTTTCCCATCGCCTCGATGAACGACGTCGCCATTTCGTTCTGCGCCTGCTCGATGACTTTCGGATCTTCAGGGGTTTCGCCCCGGTCTCCGGTGGCTTTGATCCATTCGTCGAGCTTGCGGCTGTGCTTTCGCATGGCGCTCTTGTGCTTGCGGTCGCCTGCGAGGTTGTGCAGCTCATACGGGTCCTGCTGCAAGTCGTAGAACTCCTCGGGAGGGCGGGTCGGGGCCATAAACCTCTCCTGGTCCGGCGTGAGCTTGCCTTCCTTGTGCAGGACCTGCATCGCAGTCAGAGCCGGGTACTGAAGCTTCTTGTAGGCGTTGAACTGCGTGTAGGGCTTGTCCGGATAGTAGTTGCGAATGTATTTGTATTGCTTCGAACGGACGCAGCGAATGCGGTCCACCGTCCCGTCGCAGCGGTCGCGGGCGGCGAAGACGTACTCGCGAGGCTGTTTTTTTTCCGCGAGGAAATCGTAGCCCTGCAGATGCTTGGGCGGCTCGACTCCGATTGCCG
>CALMMH010000662.1 GCA_937868145.1 uncultured Phycisphaerales bacterium | reverse complement strand
GAATCCGCCGGGCAGTTCGGAAATTCTTTCGCCTCGTCCGGTGCAGTAGGCGAGTGGACCGTTCAGGAAGAATGCGACGTCGCTGCCGAGCCGGGCAGCCAGATCCACCAACTCGGGTTTGGGCAATCCCAGGTTCAGATAGGTGTTCATGCCGATCAGAGTCGCGGCGGCGTCGCTGCTGCCGGAGCCCAGGCCCGAGCCGGCGGGGATGTTCTTGGTCAACGTGAGCTTCACGCGGTCGCTCCGTCCCCAGGCGCGAAGGATCAGTTCGGCCGCCCGGTACACCAGATTGGTCGCGTCGTTCGGCGCCCAAAAGGGGCCCTGGCAAGCGAATTCGATGCCGCTCGTGGACCCCGGTTGGATTGCTATCTCGTCAAACCAGTCGATCTTGGCCATCACGGTCTCGATTTCGTGAAAGCCGTCCGGCCGTTTGCCGGCGATCAGCAGGGTCAGGTTGATCTTGGCAGGGGCTCGAACCAGCAGCCCGTCGCCGATACGTTCAAATTGTGGCACATCGTTCATGGATCGTTTGCATCCGCAGAAAAGGGGGGCTCCATGCTACGTTCGCGGCGGTCGCCGGAACACGGGTTGACATTGTAGCCACCAGGCCCTATCCTGAATAGATTATTTCTGTAACGGAAACCGATGAGGTTCGAATGAATAGAGTTGCAGACGGATCTGTCCAGACAAACAGCGTAGTGTGGTGGCACTGGCACCGCCGCCTTTACGACTGGGTTATTCATTTTGCGAACACTCCCTATGGGGTGACCGCACTGTTCATCCTGAGTTTTGCGGAGTCGAGCTTCTTTCCAATTCCGCCGGACGTGCTGCTGGCCCCGCTGGCGCTCGGGTCGCCGCGCCGATGGGTGCGGTTTGCCCTGGCCTGCTCGATCGCCTCCGTTTTAGGCGGAATCCTGGGCTACGGGATCGGGGCGTTCCTCTGGGAGGGGATCGGCGGATGGGTCTTCGCGCACCTGGGTTCCGTCGGTCTGACGCCGGAGAACTTCGCCAAATTCCAGGGTTGGTACGCCAAGTATGATTTCTGGGTGGTCTTCACGTGCGGGTTCACGCCGCTGCCTTACAAGGTCTGTACGATCTCGGCCGGGATTGCCGGGATCAGTTTTCCCGGTTTTATCGTAGCGTCGGTATTGAGCCGATCGGCCCGGTTTTTCATGGTTGCCGGTCTGATGGGCTGGAAGGGCGAGGCGATCCGGCCGGTCATCGAGAAGTACTTCAACTGGTTCTCGTTGGCCTTCGTGGCCCTTCTGATCGGGGGATTTCTTGTGATCAAATGGCTCCACTGAGCATGGATGAAGTACAGAAACACACGTTGCTGCGGACCGCGCGGGACGTCGTCAAGGCTGTGGTTTCGGGCTCGGCTCGGCCGGAACCCGTGTCCGACGATCCCGCGTTGCAGGCTCCCTGCGGATGTTTCGTCACCCTCAAGGTTCAGGATCGCCTCCGTGGCTGTATCGGCCAGTTCCTCTCGAATCGTCCTTTGATCGAGCTGGTGGCGGAAATGGCGGAGGCCTCAGCCTCCAAGGACCCCCGTTTCACCGACGATCGAATCGCGACGGAGGAACTGGATGACCTGGACATCGAGATCTCGGTCCTGAGCCCGCTGAAACGCACGGACGACCCACTGAGTTTGCGGCTGGGCGTGGATGGGATCTACATTCGACGAGGCTATGCCTCCGGTTGCTTCCTTCCACAGGTTGCCGCCGAGACCGGCTGGACGGCGGAAGAGTTCCTGTCCTGTTGTTGCTCCCACAAGGCCGGCTTGCCGGCGGACGCGTGGAAGGATCCACGGACCGAGGTGTACCTGTTCACAGCCGAGGTGTTCGAGGCTTCGGCCAGGGATCTCTGATCTCTTCCTGAAAAAGTCATCCCTTCAGTGCCTTCTATTTGCTATACTTTTGATGGATCGGGGTCCGTCATGCAGGAGGTGTTCTGTCCTGTTGTCGGACAGTCCGCCGAGAGGGCGGGTCCTGTCCCGGCTGATTACCGGACCCAGGGGTGACTGAGAAGTATCGGAACGGGAGGAGGGTACATGGCTCGGAGCTTGGCGTCCGTTGCCATCGTTGCCGTGTTGGGGTTGGCGGGCTGCGCCCGCTCGAACAGTCCCCGCGCATCCTGGGTCGAAGGAGCGGAATCAAGCCCGGCGGAAGTTTCGACCCTGGAACGCCTGCAGAACGAGCGTCTACCGGCGCTGCGGGCCGTCGAGCCCTGGGGCAACGAGTTCAGCTCCGGGCTCAAGCTGACCACCGATCACTACGAGATTTTCACCACCGTTCGGCAACCTCTCCTCCTGCGGATGATCCCCGGGTTCGTCGAGTCGGCCTACCGCGGCTACAACGATCAACTGGCCCAGCCCATCGAGACCTCGAACAAGTTCACGATCTACCTGGTCGCGGATCGGCGGCAGTGGGAAGATTTCACGAACGCCTTCGCGGGAGATCAGGCTCCGATGTTCCTCAGAATCAAGACCGGGGCCTACTACCTCAACGGCTCCTGCGTCGTTTACGACATCGGGGCCAAGAGAACGCTGGCCGCCGTGGGGCAT
>CALMMH010000661.1 GCA_937868145.1 uncultured Phycisphaerales bacterium | reverse complement strand
AAAATCGAGGAACAAGATTTTTCCTTCCTAAAGTAGGCCCAATGTCCATTTTGCAGAAGTCCAGTAAGATCTTAGAAGACCAGTTTCGTGCCGGTTCTGACCTGGCGGTCGGACCGCATTGGACCCCCGGATTTCGGGGACAAGAGTCCCCGGACGCACGGGATGATGATCCGGGATCGCGATGCGCGACGGACCGCAGACATGAATCCTTTTTGCGGGTAAGGCATACACGTATGGTCGACGAAATCGTGGGGAAGATGTCGGAAGCGTCCCATTGTGCGGAAGCGCCCTCGGTGCTGTTGTTTGTGGAAACTTCGCGTGAGTTCGGGCGGGGCCTGTTGCACGGCATCGCCAAGTACTCGAGGTTGCACGGCCCCTGGCGGGTGTACCGATGGACCGGCGCGCTGGATTCCTCGCTGCCGGAATGGAAGCATCTGAAGATCAGCGGGGCGATCGTGCGGGACGTCGGCGTGGTCGAGGGACTGGCCCATTCGGGGATTCCCGTGATCTTCGCCCAGCACAACAAGGAAAGCTACGCTCCGTTCCCGGCGATCATCACGGAGAGCAAAGCGATCGGGTGCATGGCCGCGGAGCACTTCCTGGACCGCGGGTTTCAGAATTTCGCCTACTGCGGGCTCGATTTCGTCTGGTCCAGGGCGAGGGGGCAGCACTTCGTGCAAAGGCTGGCGCAGGCGGGCTTCGAGGTGAGCGTCTACCGTCATCCTTCGAGCGAAGAGAGCCGCTCGGCTCACAACGACCGGAACGAACAGAGCCTGATCGCCGAATGGCTGCGGTCGCTGCCGAAGCCCGTGGCGGTGATGTGCTGCAACGACGACCGGGCGCTGCAGGTGATCGAAGCGTGCAAGCATGTGAATTACGACGTTCCCGATCGAGTTTCGGTCCTGGGCGTGGACAACGACGTGCTGGTGTGCGATCTGGCGGACCCGCCGATTTCGAGCATTGCCCTGAACACGGAAGGGGCCGGCTACGAGGCGGCCCGGCTGCTGGATCGGCTGATGAAGGGCGAGCCGATGGCGGGCCAGACGATCGGGGTCAGCCCGACGCACATCGTGACGCGAATGTCGACGGACGTGCTGGCGGTGAGCGATCGGGACGTCTCGACGGCGCTGCAGTTCATTCGCCGCAATCCGAATCGGCTGATCCAGGTCAACGACGTGGTCGAGGCGACGAACGTGTCGCGGCGCGTTCTGGAGAAGCGGTTCAAGTCGATCCTGAGGCGGTCGGTGCACCAGGAGATCCGCCGGGTCCGCGTCGGCCATATCGTGCAGCTTTTGATCGGCACGGACATGAGCATCACGGAGATCGCGACGCACGGGGGATTCGACGGCGTCGAGCACATCGCGAGATACTTCCGGAAGGAAACAGGCATGAGCCTGAGGGACTACCGCAAGAAACACGCACCCAGGTGATCCAGAATTTACGATTTGCGATTTGCGATTTGCGGTTTGCGATTTGCGATTCGCCGTTGTCCGTAGACGATGGGCAGCCTGTGATCGGTTCCGGCCAAATCGTCAATCGCAAATGGTGAATCCCAGGAGGTTTTGGCATGCGGAACAGGACAATGGCGGCAGTGGTGGTTTTCGTTCTGGCCGGCGCGGCCTCGGCCCAGCAGAAGGTCTCGCTGTCGGTCGATCCCGGGACGGTGGTCACGATCATGAGTGGGAAAGCAAGTGTCTCGACCGCGGCCGTCGCAGACGAGGTTTCGGCGGGGCCGATCAAGACGCAGGCGTTTTCGTTGCAGGACGTGCGGCTGCTCGACGGGCCGTTTTCGCAGGCGATGGAGCAGGACCGGCAGTACCTGTTGTCGCTCGAGGCCGACCGGCTGCTGCACGGCTTCCGCATCACGGCGGGGCTGCCCGCGCCGAGCCAGGCTTACGCCGGGTGGGAAAGCTCGGAAGTTCGCGGGCACACGATGGGACATTATCTCTCGGCCTGCGCCCTGATGTACGCGAGCACGGGCGACGAGCGGTTCAAGGAGCGGGTGGACACGCTGGTGGCGGAACTGGCCAAGTGCCAGAAGGCTTTGGGGAGCGGCTACCTGAGCGCGTATCCCGAGTCGTTCATCGACCGCGTCGAGGCGCGGCAACAGGTTTGGGCGCCGTACTACACGCTGCACAAGATCATGGCCGGGCTGCTCGACTCGTATAGTTATTGCGGCAACCGCGAGGCGTTGGCGGCGCTCGAAGGCATGGCTCGCTGGTGCAAGGGACGCTGCGACAAGCTGTCGGAGGAGCAGATGCAGGGGATGCTCAACGCGACCGAACAGGGGGGCATGAACGATGTGCTGGCGAGTCTGTATGCGATCACCGGCAATGCGGATCACCTGGCTCTGTCGCGGCGGTTCGTGCAGCGGAGCTACGTCGAGCCCCTGGCGGCCC
>CALMMH010000660.1 GCA_937868145.1 uncultured Phycisphaerales bacterium | reverse complement strand
GGTAGGTTTTGCCGCCCAGCACGACCGAGCGGTCGATGCCCGCCGTGACCATGGGCGGGAACTGCGGCGACTTGCCCGAGTCGTAGACCTTCCACTCCAGGATGCCGGTCGAGAACTCGCCGTCGGAGTCGATCTCCAGCTTGAGCTTGGACGTTTGCACCTCATCGAACGTCGTGGTGTTGTACTGATCGACCGCGATGCCAAAACCCGCGGCATTCTTGACCGGGATGAAGACATCGCCGTCCCAGTACAGGAGGCGAGAAGCCTTGGGGGCATGCACGCCGCGGCCATCGGCCCACCAGTAGACATCGATCTTGGCGGTGCTGATCGGCTGGTTCCATTCGTATTGGACCCACTGGGTGCCTCGCGTGGGCCAGTTGCCGTACGAAGCAGGGCGGTTGTCCCTTGAATCCCGCGGATCGAAGCCGTCGTTCAGTGCGGTGTTCCGCGTATCGCCGGAGACATACGAACTCGACGGCGTCGCCACAGCCGCGAGGTTTATGCCCGACTGATTTTCCAGGGCGAATGCTGCGCCGCACAACCCCGCGACGGCAACGGACAACAACGCGATTGCGCCACAAAGCAGATGCTGTTTTCTCACGGCTTATTTCCTTTCCTTGCAGAAGAGTAGTGTCTCGATGTCATCGTTCGGCGTCGGCCCGGATCGTGCGAATGCCGAACACCGTCGCGACTTCGTTGCCCGGCGTGGCCTGGAATCGCACGGTCACTTTCTGTTTGCCTTTGACGAGGTCCGCCGCAAGGGCGTACTCCACGTCAAAGAAGCGGGCCGGGCTGCTCCTCTCGACGGCCTGCTCGGCCACACGCCGGCCGTCCACGAGAATCTCGAAGATCGCCTGGCCTCTACGGCGTTCGTCACTGAAATACGTCACGACCAACGTCATCGGGTGCGCGTCCTCCACCGGCAAATCGAACGAGAACCAGCCCGTCGCGCGACGGCCCGGTCGTCCCTGGATTCGCTGGAGGGATGCGCCCTCGCCGGCCTGGTAATTGAAATCGCGTTCCGGTTGCATCTCGCCGGGCTGGGCGTACGCCACGGTTGCCTCCTTGAGTTTCCGCTGGCGTTCCTGCTCGGCGGCATACTCGGCCTTCTTCTGGTCCCATCCGGCCTGGGTGAACAGGTCCCAATAAATCGCGTAGGAGCGGCGGTGCAGACGGTAGAAGGGCACAAAGTTGACGTCGGCGACGTTCTCGGCGTCGGTTGCCCGACAGACCCCGTCTGTGCGGAAACACCCAGCCTGTCCCTGCAGGGGTTTGAGCCACTCGGCGACAGGCCGTTCAGCCGCAACGAAAACGGGGATTGTCGGCTCGTTTCGGGGACCTCTGCGACCGAACTCACGCTCGGGTCCCATGTCGCCCGCGAGGACCAGCGGTCCCCACAGGATGGCGACTCGCTGCGGATTGTCCGGCGTGGGTTCCAGGCGGAGCGTCTTGGGCAACGCAATCTCCACGGTGTCGCCGGTGTTCCAGGTCCGCTCGATCTCAACGAACGAGCCGGTCTTCGGAGCTTGTCCCGGCCGTCCTCTGTCTTCGGTCCTCCGTCCTCCCTCTTGAGAGACGGCTTGCCCGTTGACTGTGACGGCAAAGCCGTCGCCGACCCAGTAGGGCCGTCGCACGGCGAGAGCGAACTCCTTGGGCGATGGAACGGTGAGCTTGATCGTTACGGACTCGCCCTCGGGGAAATCGGTCTCAACAGTCAGCTTCGCGCCCATTGCGGTCCACTCTGCTGTGGATGGGGCATAGAGATTGATGTAGAGCTTGTCGCCGGACTCGTAGTAGATGCCGTCGGCGTGGAGGGCGTGGCTTTCCATACCCGATCCCACGCAGCACGTGAAACTATCGAACATATCGGCGTATTCATGCTGCACGCCCCGTCCGACCGGCACCATGTAGCAGGTCCGGCCGTCGTTGGGATCGATCGAGGCCAGAATGTGGTTGAACAGAGCCCTCTCGTGGAAGTCGGCATAGAGGGCATCGGGCCGGAAGGCGAAGAGCCGCCGGGTCAGCTTGAGCATGTTGTAGACGTTGCACGTCTCGGCGGTGCGGCCGTCCACGCGGTCGCCCAGGACGTCGGCCGGACCGAAGTATTCGTCGCGGCCGTGGCCGCCGGTGGCGTAGCTATGATGCTGGACGACGCGATCCCAGAAGAAGCCTGCGGCCATGATGTCTCCGGCAAGACCGGTGTAGGCATAACGGTCCAGCGAGCCGAGGAGCTTGGGCACCTGCGTATTGCCATGCTTGCCGTCGAGGTTGTCCTGATGACGCTGGAGCGGCTCGATGAACGATTCGTGTTCGAACTTGTACGACAGGTTGAGCCAGCGAACGTCGCCGGTGTCGGCGTAGAGGTCGACGAAGATCTCGTTCATGCCGCCGAACTCGGT
>CALMMH010000659.1 GCA_937868145.1 uncultured Phycisphaerales bacterium | reverse complement strand
CCCAACGGCCGGGGCCGGCGACCGGTTTGCCCACCCGCACGGAACAGGGAGACCTGGAATTGGCTCTCTACGCCGGGCATGGAGAATTCCCACGGATCATCCTCGCTCCGGGGACGCTCGAAGACGGTTTCCATCTGGCTCAGCAGGCGTTCAACCTCGCGGACAAGTACCAGGTCCCTGTGTTCATCCTCACGGATCAGTATTACATCGACTCGTATTACGACACGCCTGCGTTCGATCTGTCGAAGGTTGCCGTCGAGAAGCACATCGTGAAGACCGCCAGGGACTACCGGCGGTACGTCATCACGCAGGACGGCGTCTCCGCTCGCGGCGTGCCGGGCTACGGCGAGGGGCTCATCGTGGTCGACAGCGACGAGCACGATGAGGAAGGGCACATCACCGAGGACCTCGATCTACGAGTTCGGATGGTCAACAAGCGGCTGGCCAAGGGCGAGTCTTTAACGACCGACATCATCCCGCCGGTCCTCGTGGGCCCCGAGAACTACAAAAACCTCGTCCTCTGCTGGGGTTCGACCTACCACGCAGTCCGGGAAGCCATCTCGCGGCTGGGTCGGGACGACACGGCGATGCTCCACTACCGCCAGGTGTACCCGCTCCATGACCGCACCGCGGACTACATGGCCCGGGCCGAGCACACCCTCATCGTGGAGGGCAACGCCACGGGCCAGTTCGCCAAACTCGTCGAGCTGCACGCAGGTGTTCCCGCCGACGAACTGTTGCTGAAATACAACGGACTGAACTTCAGCGTCGAGGAAGTCCTCGATGGACTCAAAGCATTGATAAAGGACGTTGTCTGATGGATGCCAAGGTGTTCGATATGAAGGCGGATGTCGCCTGGTGCCCCGGGTGCGGCAATTACCCGATTCTCAAGGCTCTCAAGGAAGCCCTCGCGGAGCTTGAGATCGATCCCACGCAACTCGTGATGGTCTCGGGGATCGGGCAGGCGGCCAAGATCCCGCACTACATCCGGGCGCACGTCTTCAACGGTCTGCACGGCCGGGCCCTCCCGCCGGCGACGGCCATCAAGGCGTCCAATCCGCGATTGACCGTCATTGCCGAGAGCGGAGACGGGGACATGTACGGCGAGGGCGGCAATCACTTTATCCACTGCATCCGCCGAAATCCGAACATCACCAACATCGTGCACGACAACCGGGTGTACGGGCTGACGAAGGGCCAGGCATCGCCGACCAGTCCGCTGGGCTTTAAGACGCCGGTCCAAGTCCACGGCGTATCTCTGGAGCCCTTCAATCCGCTGGCGGTCGCGATCGCTCTGGACGCCGGTTTCGTCGCCAGAGCCAACGCCCAGGATCGCGAGCAGACGAAAGATCTGATGAAGCGGGCCATCGCCCACAAGGGCTACGCTCTGCTGGACATCCTCCAACCCTGCGTCACGTACAACAAGCTCAACACGTACCAGTGGTTCAAGGAGCACACGTACTACCTCGACGAATCGTATGATCCGCACGACCGGATGGCGGCTTTCCAGAAGGCGACCGAGACGGACAAACTGGCCTTGGGCGTCTTCTACCTGAGCCCGAACAAACCGCCGTTCGAGGACACCACCGGCGTCTATCGCGAAGATCCGCGTCCCCTCCACGATCGCGAGGTGAACTTCGAGAAGCTTCGCAATTTAATGAGCAGCTTTACGATGAATGCTTAGCGATTGTCCCGCGATCGCGGTTGCCAACCTGTGCGTTCAACGTCCGAGAATCCGCAGCGACCCATCGGCTCGCTTTGGTCCGGCTTCGGCTTGCCGAACGAGAAAGGGGCGGGTATACTATCCCCCGAGATGATGGACCTGTTTGCCGTGGCGATGGGTTGAGCGGATGAGCACTCCCGTGGTTCCGGCCGGAAAAGGCCCATAGAACACGATTTGTTGCAGAATCGTATGATGCAGGTGCTCCACTGAGACCTGGGACCGAACAGAAAGAATGCTTCAGGAGGCCGGATGTGACGACCGCTCGCATCGAGAACCCGCGATTGTCGCTGTTGAAGGAGAACTTGCAGGCCGTTATCTACGGCAAGACCGACAGCATCGACGTCGTGATCGTCGCCTTGCTGGCGGGGGGCTCGGTCCTGATCGAAGATGTGCCGGGCGTCGGCAAGACGACCCTGGCCAAGGCGCTGGCCAAGAGTCTCGACGCCAAGTTCTGCCGGATTCAGTTCACGCCCGATCTGCTGCCGGCGGACATCCTGGGCTCCTCGATCTACAACCCGGTCAACGGCGAGTTCCGATTCGAGCCGGGACCGATCTTCTGCAACATTCTGCTGGCTGACGAAATCAACCGGGCTTCGCCCCGGACCCAGTCGGCGCTGCTGGAGGCGATGAACGAGAGCCAGGCGACGATCGAGGGCCAGCGGCACGTGCTGCCGCAACCGTTCCTGGTGATCGCCACGGAGAATCCGTTGGAGTTTCAGGGCACGTATCCGCTGCCCGAAGCCCAGCTCGACCGTTTCCTGGTCCGGCTCGGCATCGGCTATCCGGCGGCGGATGTCGAGGTCGATATCCTCAAGTCCCATGCACGGGCTCAGCCGCTCGAAAAGATCGAGTCGGTGCTCACCCTGGAGCAGGTGTGCCAGATCCAGCAGGAGGTCGCAGGCATCCACGTCGACGACAGTATCCTGGAGTACATCGTCGAGATCGTCCACGCCACGCGGCACGACAACCGGCTTCAGCTCGGCATCAGCACGCGGGGCACGCTGATGATGTCCCGGGCCGCCCGGGCTCACGCGTACTATGAGGGTCGGGACCATGTCATCCCGGACGATGTCTTGTGGTGTGTGCCCCATGTGCTGCCGCATCGCATGATCCTGACGTCCAAGACTCGCTACGGCGGCACCACGGCCAAGCAGATTCTGACGGACATCATCGGCCGCATCAAAGTCCCGGTGTGAGGAGCGGATCTTCGTCATGGCCAGGGATTCAGGCAAATTGCACGTGGGCTTGACCGACGCCGGCAAAGCGGTCCTTCACGGGATGGGCTTTGTCGCTCTGGCGTGTCTGGTCGTCCCGGCTTTCGGAGTGCTCACCATTCTGTTGGCCGTGTGTCTCGTGGCGTTTGTGATGGGGTACATCATGCGGCCGCGGATCCGGGTCACAGGCAACCTGCCTGAACGAGTCATCGCAGGCCAGACGTCTTATCTAACCTATATGCTCACGAATGTCGGGCGGATGCCAGCGTACAGCCTTTCGACGCGGTTTCTTGCTTTGCCCGAGGCCATTGCTCGGGCCGGGGACTCCCGGGTG
Organism: uncultured Phycisphaerales bacterium; assembly: GCA_937868145.1. Taxonomy (GTDB): domain Bacteria; phylum Planctomycetota; class Phycisphaerae; order Sedimentisphaerales; family Anaerobacaceae; genus PLanc-01. Next base: position 3,409 of record CALMMH010000659.1, on the reverse strand, counting down.
ATCGCCCGCCTGGGACCCGGCGAAACGGCCGAGGTCGCCATCACGATCCAACCCAAACGCCGGGGGAATTACCCGATCGGCCAGCCGATTTGCGAATCGAGTTTCCCGTTCAACCTGTTCCGCCTCGGCATCGTGCAGCCGCAGCCGGAGACCTTGTTGGTCCTCCCTGCGTTCTCCTGGCTGCGGGTCCCCCTGCAGTATGTGAGCCGGCACGTGAACACCAGCCAATTGCGGCCCGCCGGGCGGGCGGGAGGTTCGCCGGAATACATCGGAAGCCGCCCATTCCAGTCCGGCGACTCTCCAAAACGCATCGACGTCCGCGCCTGGGCCCGCCTGGGGTCTCCGGCCACGAAAGAATACGACGACGATCTGGACGACTACGCCGCGTTCATTCTGGACACGCGTGTGCCGGAGGGTCGGGCGAAGTCGAAGTCCGGCGAGGTCAAGGAGCTTGAGGCCGCCGTCAGTTTGTGCGCCTCCGTGGCGTACACGATCCACCAGGATTGCCTGATCGACATGCTGCTGGCCGGGCCCGACCTGTACGAGTTTGCGACCTCCCCCAAGCCCCGGCGGCTCTCGCGGGTTCACGAGACGCTGGCCGAGATCAGTCCGTCGGCAGGGTATTCGCTCGATCAGATCGGTCCGCTCCTGGAGGATCGGTTGCCGGAAATCTCCGAGATCGTGTTTGTCGTGTTGCGGTGGGATGAGACTTACCAGCGGTTGGTGCACTGGGCCCAACGGGCCGGCTGCCATACAACAGTGGTTGTCATCGGGGAGCCGCGCGTCGCGACGCCGACGGACGATTGGGCGGGGAACGTGCAGTTCATCCCGGCCGACGATATTCTTGCAGGACGGGTGGAGCAGTTGTGAACGCACAGAGAGTCATCGCGGTGATCATGATCCTGGGCAGCTCGCTGCTGGTCGCCCTGACCTCCGGCGACATCGCCTTCCCGGCGATTCTCTGCATGCTCGGCATGGTGGGTCTCCAGGGCCGATTCACGTGGGGCATCCGCCCGGAGAGGCGTTTTATCACGCCGCTGTTGCTGTTGCTGCTGGCGGTGCTGTTCTCAATTCATTGTGATTTCGCCCATCCGCCGGGGGATCATGTCGCGGCCTTCGCCTGGGAGACGATCGCCCGGTATTTTCTTTCCTGTATGATCCTGATCCTGTTCCTGCGGCCTCACAAGCCGTTGGAGACTGTCGACGCCGGTCCCCTGATTTCGGAGCGAACGGTGGTTCCGTTGTCGCCCTCTCTGGGGTTGTTTCACCTGGGCAGCGTCATGGCCAGCGGGCAAGTTCTGCTGCTGGACGACCAGTACGTCGCGTTTCGGCTCATCGAACTGGGCGGCGTCATCTTCGTTGTCCTCTACGCTTCGTGCACGGTGCGAAGTCCCTGCGCGACGCAGGTCTCCGCGAGCGACGAGCTGCGGCGGTGTCGTTCGCTTCGAACCACGTGCTTGCTGCTGTTGTTCGTGGCTTTGAACATCGGCTGGGTCGGCGGCTCCCTGCTCTACACGCATGCGGAGTCCCTCAACCTGGTGCCCAACTGGCTCTGGCGCACCAACGTGTCCGTCGACACGTCGGTGACCGGGGTTTCACGCGTGGGATTCTCCACCAGTGGCCGGCTCTCCAGCGTCCTGACGATCATGGAGGACACGAATCCCGAGCCGGTTCTGCGGATCACCGGCGACGCCAGCCCGGGCTATCTGCGGGCCATGGGGTTTCTCACGTACCGTCAATCCGAGTGGATCGACACGTCCGCCCGCGATCCGGTTCCTCCGCTGGAGAACCGGTGGATCAGTCGCACGAATCTCTTCCGCCTGAGCGACAGGGAATCCTCCCGGGAGATGACGGTCCGGCACGAGTCCACGGTCATCGACGCCATGTTCACGCCGTTGGGGGTGTGCTCCATCGAAGCGCCCTTGAACACGCTGGAGCGGGACGACGACGACGGCACCGTCCGGTCCCGCGAGTCGCGGGCCAATCTGTCCTACGAGGTCGCCTATACGACGTCGATGAGCGTCTATCCGCCGTCCAGCGACGCCATCCGACGGATGCTCAACCTGCCGCCTCTCTTGGATCCTCGCATTCGCCAGCTTGCGAACCGGATCTTCCGGAATTGCACCACAACCGCCCAGAAGGTGGAAGCCGTCACGAGGTACTTCCATACGAATTATACCTACTCGCTCGGTCTTTATGTGCCGCCCGACCAGGATCGTCTGACGTACTTTCTCATCGAGGCCTCCAGCGGCTACTGCGAATACTTCGCCTCCGGGGCAGCCATTCTGCTTCGCCTGGTGGGCGTGCCCACGCGGTATATCACCGGGTTCCTCGTGACCGAGAGAGAGCCGGACGGCAAGGCCTGGATTGCCCGCAACATGGACGCGCACGCCTGGGTCGAAGCGTGGGACCAGGAGAGCAACAGCTGGACCCTCGTCGAGGCCACGTCGCAGGACGACCTGGAGGACAGCTCTTTGACCGACGCGTGGACGGCGAATGACGGCAGTCGTCATGCGCTCCTGGTTCGGTTCCTTCAGGCGGTGTACGACTACGGCGTGCTGGGCATCCTCGGTTGGTTCTTCGAGGTTTACAGTTTTCAGACGGCCGTCGCGGTGTCGATGGCTTTTCTGGGGGCCGCAGTGTTCCTGGCGCTGCTGCGGCGCCGGGTGAAGTCGCAGCGTTCGGCGGCCCGGCACGCCGCACGGACTCCGGAATTGGCGGCCCTGCACAAGATCCTGGCGGCTATGGATCGGAAAGTCAAATCCGCCGGCGCGCGTCGCGAACCGCACGAGACCCTTCACGCATTCGCAGACCGGATCCGTCGCTCTGCCGCCGCGGGAGCTGAGATCGTTCCTCCCTCATCCCACTCGGCGGCCGACTGGTATCTCGCCTACGCCGGCCTGCGTTACTGTGACTCGATCAGTCCCGATCGCATCGCGGAGCTTCAGCGTCTAGCCCAGGAACTGCGGGACGGGCGGTAGACTTCTCCCACCAGGCTACGCTCAGATCAAGTTCCGTTGCCTCTGACTGAACGGCTTCACCGATCTTTTCCTCTGCTTTTCGATAGGCTTCATCCCGTGCCACGATCATCGATGCGAAAAACAGCTGGGTGTCACACGACGGCGTGGCGAAGCTGTGTTATACTGGAGTGCGTCGTTTGGATACTTGTCCACCGGTTCGAATGTCAGGAGGCAGTGAACGTGGAGAATAGACTCAATCGGCGGCGGTTCTTGGTGGCGGCCGGTGGGGGCGCGGCGCTGGCTCTGTGGCCGGCAGATTCGATTGGGAGCCGGGCTGGGGCGGGAGAGGCGTCGGTGACACTGCCGCCGGAGTGGATCGACCCGCCGCATGAGTTCTCGCAGGCGCCGTTCTGGTTTTGGAATGATGATCTGTCTGAGGCGGAATTGTT
>CALMMH010000658.1 GCA_937868145.1 uncultured Phycisphaerales bacterium | reverse complement strand
CGATACGAGCGTGCCGTATTTCTGCAACCTGCCTTCGGGCCGCCAGATTGCGATCTTTTTCTACAATGGACCGGTTTCGCATGGGATCGCCTACGGCGGCCTCCTCCACAGCGGCGAAAACTTCGCCATGCGGATGGTCAACTCGTTCCCCGACGAGAACGAGCAGGCCCGCCTGGTGCACGTGGCCACCGACGGCGAATCCTTCGGCCACCATCACCATCACGGCGACATGGCGTTGGCGTACTGCCTGCACCACATCGCCGCCAACCGGCTCGCCAAGATCACCGTCTACGGCGAGTACCTGGCGAAATTCCCGCCCACTCAGGAGGTGGAGATCTGGGAGAACAGCTCCTGGAGCTGCGCCCACGGCGTCGAGCGATGGAAAAGCAATTGCGGCTGCGCGGCCGACCAATCCCGTTCCGGCCAGCAGCAGTGGCGGGCTCCGCTTCGCGATGCCCTGGATTGGCTGCGGGACCGGCTCGCGACCGTCTTCCAGGACCGCATGGCCGCCTACAATTCCGACCCCTGGAAGGTCCGCAACGAATATATCCGCGTCGTCAACGACCGCTCGATGAAGAACGTCAACGACTTCATGGCCAAGACGGCGGGCAAGATGTTGGAGCATCACGACAAGGTGATCTTCCTCAAGCTGCTCGAAATGCAACGGAACGCCATGCTCATGTACACGAGCTGCGGGTGGTTCTTCGACAACATCTCCGGCATCGAAACCGTGCAGGTGATGATGTACGCCGCGAGGGCGATGCAGTTGTGCCAGGAGGTTCAGAACTGGAACCTGGAGACCGACTTCAAGAACATGCTCCTGAACGCGCCGACGAGTCGGCGGCCCTTCGCCAACGGCAAGGAGGTCTACGAGGCCTACGTCGAGCCGGCTCGGGTCGATCTGCACCGCGTCGGGGCGCACTTCGCGTTGAGCTCGGTCTTCGAGGAGTCGTCGGAGGAGAAACGCGACATCTACTGCTACTCCGCGACGATCGAGGATTTCGAGCACGTCGAGGCTGGCGTCCAGGTCCTCACGACCAACCGCACGAAGATCCGCTCGAACATCACGCTCGAGGAATACGCGGTCGATTCGGCCGTGCTCTACCTCGGCGACCATCACCTGTTCGCCTCAGTCCAGGGCCGCATGCCCGACGAGCAGTTCAAGCGGATTCGCCAGGAGCTGGTCAAGGCCTTCAAGAAAGGGGACAGCAACGAGGTCATGCGTCTGATGAACGTGGCCTTCGACAGCAAGAACTACTCGCTGACCCACCTGTTCAAGGATCAGCAGCGACAGATCCTCAACGGGCTTCTGGAAAGCACGTGGGAGGAGATCGAAAGCTCGTTCCGCCACATTTACGAGCACAACTACGCGATCATGGCGATGATCCGGAACATGAACATGCCGCTGCCGAAGGCGTTGTCGGCCCCGGCGGAGTTCATTCTGAACGAAGACATCTGCACCGCGATCCAGGCGGACCGGATCGATCTGAACCGGTTGCGGGATCTGGCCGAAGAGGCGGAGCGGCTTTCGCTGGCTCTCGACCGCGAACGGCTCAGTTTCGAGGGCAGCCACAAGATCAACAACCTGGCCAGCATCTGGGAGAGCAGTCCGGAGGATACCGAGCTGTTGTGGTCCATCGAGAAAGGCCTGGAGATTCTGCGAGGGCTCACGCCGGAAATGGACTTGCAGCACGCGCAGAACGTATTCTTTACGATCGCCAAGCACAAGTATCCGGAAATGAAGAGACGGGCGGCCGCCGCGGATCAGAAGGCGGCGAACTGGGTCGAGCATTTCGGGCACCTGGCTCAGCGGCTCGGGCTGGCGATCCCATGAGGGATTTACGATTTGCCATTTACGATTTAGAATCCGCCGTGATGCGCGCCGGTTCCCATCGTGGGGGCGGCGGCAAATAGTGAATAGCAAATAGAAAATAGCAAATGCTAAGACGACGATCCAGCGGCATCCTGATGCACATCACGTCCCTGCCTTCGAAGTACGGCATTGGCGACTTCGGCCCCGAGGCGTACAAGTTCGCCGATTTCCTGAAGGCCGGCGGCCAGAACTATTGGCAGGTCCTGCCCCTGAACCAGACGACCCTACTGAAAGGGCACTCGCCCTACAGCGCTGTCTCGGCGTTCGCGGGCGACCCGCTGCTGATCAGTCCGGACTTGCTGTACCAGGACGGTCTGCTGCGAAAGGCCGATCTATCCGACGTACCCAGGTTCGGCTCCGACGCGGTGGACTACGCCAAGGCTTCGTCCTACAAAGGAACGTTGCTCGACGCCGCCTTCGCTCGATTCAAGAGCAGTCCGAAGCCGGCGGACTACGAGGTCTTCCTTCGCGATTCCCACGCCTGGCTGGAGCCGTTCGCGGTGTTCACCGCAGCCAGACGCCATTTCAGAGGCAAGCTCTGGTGCGACTGGCCAACGGCCCTGCGGGACCGCAAGGCCGCAGCTCTGGAGTCCATCACGCAGGAATTGAGCGATTCGATCGAGCGGGAGCGATTCCTTCAGTACGTCTTTTACCGGCAGTACCTGGCCCTGAAGCGGTACTGCAACGAGCAGGGTATCCAGGTCACCGGCGACGTGCCGATCTATGTCGCCTACGACAGCGCCGACGTCTGGTCGCATCCGGACCTGTTCAAGCTGACGCGGGACAAGAGGCCGCACTTCGTCGCGGGCGTTCCGCCGGACTACTTCAGCAAGACGGGCCAGCTCTGGGGCAACCCGGTCTACGACTGGAAGCAGCTTGAGGAGACCCGCTTCGCCTGGTGGGTCCAGCGGATGAAGCACAACCTGACGCTGTTCGACTTCGTCCGCATCCACCACTTCCGCCGGTTCGTCGCCTATTGGGAGGTGCCGGCAAGCCACAAGACCGCAATGAAGGGCAAGTGGGTTCAAGCGCCGCACGATTCGTTCTTCCGAGAGCTGTTCCGTCAGATCCCGTTCGGTGCGATTTTTGCCGAGGACCTCGGCTACATCACGGCCGACGTCCGCGAGGTCGTGGCCAAGTACAACTTCCCGCGGATGGTCGTGCTGCACTTTGCCTTCGACGGCGACCCGGCCCGCAATCCCTACATGCCGCACAACTACGTCGAGAATCTGATCGTCTACACCGGCACGCACGACAACAACACGACGCGGGGCTGGTTCGAGAAGGACATCAAGCCGCAGACCCGGCGCAATCTATTCGGCTATCTCGGCCACAAGGTCTCGGCCTCGCAGGTGTCGTGGGAGTTGATGCGCGTGGCCATGGGTTCGGTGGCCAAGATCGCGATCCTTCCGATGCAGGACGTGCTCGGCCTGAGGGCCGCGGCCCGGATGAATCTCCCTGCCAAGCCCGAGGGCAACTGGCGATGGCGAATGCGCTCGGGACAGACTACCGGTCCTCTGGCGGAAAAGTTGAGAAAGCTCACAGCGGCCTACGGGCGGGTGTGAGAGACACTACGAGCCGTTGAGCAGAATCGCGGCCGGGAACTCAGAAAGAATGTCTCCCACGAAGACCATGCCTGATGCGTCGAGCGCCAGTCGGATCTTGCGGCGTTGGAGACGCTCCTCAGCAGGACCGCCGAGGAAGGGGGACAGCACCCTGGTTTGCAGCTCAGGATCGGGATTGCCAAAGCCCAAATGACCGAAACGGCATCGCACGCCCGGCGAAGCTGTTTCGATCAGTTGGGTTTGTTTAGGGTTTCGTGCTGGTTATTCGATTTCCTGTGGTTCCAACTCGGCCGTCAGGTCCTTCCGGAACACCACCACCGCCAGCGGCGGGAGCGTGACCGAAAGGGTGTGGTCGAACCGGCCGTAGAAGGAGGCGGGGGAGGCTTCGACGCCGCCCATGTTGCCCTGGCCGCTGCCGCCATAGTAGGCGGCGTCGCTGTTGAGCACTTCCTTCCAGAAGCCGCCCTGCGGGACGCCGAGACGGTAATTGCTCCGGGGCACCGGCGTGAAGTTGCACGCCACCGCCAGCAGGACGTTGCCGGCCTTGTTTTTTCGCAGATAGGTGATCACGCTGTTGTCCGCGTCGTGATAGTCGATCCACTCGAAACCCTGGCCGTGGAAATCCGTCTCGTAGAGAGCGGGCTCGTTGCGGTACAGGCGATTGAGGTCCCGAATCCAGGCCTGGATGGCGGCGTGCTGTGGATTGTCCAACAGGTGCCAGTCGAGGCTGTGCTCGTGCGTCCACTCCGCGTGCTGGGCGAACTCGCCGCCCATGAACAGCAGCTTCTTGCCGGGGTGCGTGTACATGTAGCCGAAGAGCAGTCGCAAATTGGCGAGCTTCTGCCAGGGGTCGCCCGGCATCTTGTTGTAGAGCGAGCCCTTGCCGTGAACGACTTCGTCGTGCGAGAGGGGCAGGACGAAGTTCTCCGAGAACGCGTATACCGCGGAGAACGTCAGACTGCCCTGATGGTACTTGCGGTGGATGCACTCCTTGGTGAAGTATTCGAGCGTGTCGTGCATCCAGCCCATGTTCCACTTCATGCCGAAGCCCAGGCCGCCGGTCTCGATGGGCTTGGTGACCATGGGCCAGGCGGTCGATTCCTCGGCCACCGTCTGGATCTGCGGGAAGTCCCGGTAGACCATCTGGTTGAAGCGGCGCAGGAAGTTGATGGCTTCGATGTTCTCACGGCCGCCGTACGGGTTGGGGATCCATTCGCCTTCCTTGCGGGAGTAGTCCAGGTAGAGCATCGAGGCGACCGCGTCGACCCGCAGGATGTCCGCGTGATACTTGTCGAGCCAGAACATGGCGCTGCTGATGAGATAGGAGCGGACCTCGTTGCGGCCATAGTTGAAGACGGCGCTCCGCCAGTCGGGGTGGAAGCCCAGACGCGGGTCCGAGTGCTCGTAGAGGTGCGTGCCGTCGAAGTAGCCCAGGCCGTACTCGTCGGTCGGGAAGTGCGACGGGACCCAGTCGAGGATTACGCCGATGTCGTTGCGATGGAGGTAGTCGATCAGGTACATCATGTCCTGCGGCGAGCCGTACCGGCTGCTCGGGGCGAAGTAGCCCAGCGTCTGATAACCCCAGGAGCCGTAGAACGGATGCTCCATCAACGGCAGGAACTCGACGTGCGTGAAGCCCAGGTCCTTGACGTAGTCGACCAGGGGCTTGGCGATTTCGTTGTAGCTGAGGAGACGCGCGGGATTGCTTGGGTCCCGACGCCAAGAGCCCAGATGGACCTCGTAGATGCTCTGCGGTCCGTTGAGCGAATTGTGCTGGGCCTGTTTCTTGAACCAGGCGTCGTCGGTCCAGCGGTAATCGAGGTCCCAGACCATCGACGCCGTCCGGGGCGGCATCTCCCAGAAAAAGGCGAACGGGTCGCCCTTGTTGACCGAGTACTGGTTGTGATTCGAAACGATGTGGTATTTGTAGATCGAGCCCTTGCCGATGTTCGGGATGAATCCTTCCCAGATTCCCGAGTGGTCCCATCGGGCCGAGAGGGGGTGCGTCTGAGGATTCCATTGATTGAAGTCCCCGACGACGGAGACGTGGGCGGCGTTGGGCGCCCAGACGGCGAACTGCGTCCCGCGCCGGCCGTCCTTCTCGACCAGGTGGGCGCCGAGTTTGTCATAGAGACGGAAGTGGTTGCCTTCCTTGTACAGATAAATATCGTGGTCTGTCAGGAGGCTGTTGTCCGTCAACACCGCGTTGCGATCCGTCATATCATTTCCCATTTTTGAGTTATGATTTTTGATTTCGGATTTGCGACGAACTACCGCCCGCGTCGCCACTCATTACTCATCAATCAACAATCACAAATCTCAAATCAAAAATCACTTGATGATCTGTTCGATTCCCCGGATCGGGATCATCAGCCAGTCCGGGCGATTGTTCAGTTCGTAGCCCAGTTCGTAGACCGCCTTCTCCAGAAGGAAGATCTCGAACAGCGTGTTGCATTCCGTCCTGTCCATTGGAACGACCGGGCTGCCGGCCACGGTCGCCAGATACGCGTGCAAGAACATCCCACTCACATAGTAGTACCAGAGATCCGCCCAGTGCCTGAGGTGCTCGACATCGGCTCCCAGCTTGGCGGCCCGCAGCAGGAGATTGCCGTGAGCCGCGTAATGGAACGAGCGGATCATGCCGGCCACGTCACGCAGGGCCGGCTGTTTGAGCCGTCGTTCCGTCATGGAACGGGCCGGCTCCCCTTCGAAGTCGATGATAACAAAATCCTTGCCGGTGTAAAGGACCTGGCCGAGATGATAATCGCCGTGAGTGCGAATCTTCACGGTGGCGATCTTCTTTTCAACCAGCCGGCTCAGCCGGCTCAGGATGGTCTTTCTGTTGGCGATCACGCCACGGACGGCTTCCGACGTTGCCGGATTGAGGGACTTGAGATTCCGCTCCAGTTCTCCGAAGACCTTGAGCACCAATCCGCGGATCGATTGATGGAGGGATTTCTGGTAAAGCAGGGAAAACGGCTCCGGTGTGACATCGGGGTTCTGGGAAAGCGACGACAGGGCCCGATGAAGTTCCCCCGTCCGCCTGGCCAGGAGGCGGACCATCTCCACGTAGACGGACCCGATAAAATCTCGCACGACGAGCGGCACGGCCTCGGGCTCGATCGGACGGACTGCGTCCGGCAGCGGGGGCGGCGCATCGAGTTTGGTCCGGATCGTCAGGGCGTGGCCGAATGAGCGGTCCAGGCTGTCCAGCGTGAACGACCAGGCGTCGCCCTGGTTGGGCACGTACTGCAAGAGCAGACCCAGGCCTATCGGGCCGGCGTCGTCCCGATGCCATTCGATGGAGCCGGCGTAGGCGGGAGTCCCGGCAAAGCCGGTTTCCTCCGTCAGGTGGCGAGGCAACTCGGAATCCGGGTTCACGCCCTCCTCGACGTGTCGATAGAGTTTCAGGAAGAACGTGTCCTGGTAGATGAGGGAGGTGTTGGACTGTTCGACCTTGAGAACCCGCGAGGCCAGCGGCAGCGTCTTGTCGCCGAGAATCGCGGGGAAGCGGTCCCCACGGCGGGCCACCAGGAGTCCGCCGTCCATTTTTCGGGTCCTTCCGCGGGAGATGATCTCCAGCAGGGCGGCGTGCAAGTCTTCGTTGGCCACGGCCTCGTAGAGGGCTCCTTGCTCGCCCCCGAGCCGCAGTTGAGCGATGAGGGGCTCCGACGATTCCTGTGAGAGTTTTGCGTACAGGTCTCCCGTGGCGAACCCGAGCGGCACGACGTAGTTGTCTTTGTCGCCGCTGACGTAGGTGATCTCCAGCAGAAGCAGGTACACCGGATGGCTGCGCGTCGCGATGACCAGATGATCTGCGATGCCGACCGTGCGGATGGTTTTGCCCTTGCCGCCGAACCATCGTGCGCGTCGGATGTACGCCCGTAGAGCCGCGAGGATCTGAGGGAGAGCCGTGCTGTCGAGGATTTCTTCCCACGCGGCATCGGTTTGGATATCGAATCCTCGTTCCACTTCGACGCGGGTCGGCTCGGCCTGTCGTTCCAGGTGGAACCAGTAGAACGCGTGCGGCGTCAGCGTGACCATGTACGGCGCATCGGTGATTCGCGGAAACTCGTTGTCGCTGAAAACCTCCTTCACGCGGCAACCGTTGCAGGTGGGGATCTGGATGTTCACGGCCTGGCAATAGCGCGATAGGTTGGCCACAACCAGGATGTTCTCCTGTTCGTATGTCCGCAGGAAGGTGAGCACCTTGCTGTTGTCGGACGCGAGGAACTGGATGCTGCCGCGTCCGAAGGCCTTGAAGCGTTTCCGGGTTGCGATGAGCCGCCGAATGAACCACAACAGCGAAGACAGATTCCGGTCCTGATTCTCCACATTGATGGTTGTGAAATGATATTCCGGGTCGATGATCACGGGCAGATAAAGCTGCTGCGGATTGGCCGTGGAAAAGCCCGCGTTCATGTCAGCGGTCCACTGCATGGGGGTGCGGACGCCGTCGCGGTCGCCGAGGTGATAGTTGTCGCCCATGCCGATCTCGTCGCCGTAGTACAGGATCGGAGTCCCGGGCAGGGAGAACAGCAGGGCCTTCATCAACTCGATTCGTCGGCGGCTGTTGTTCATCAGCGGGGCCAGACGCCTGCGGATTCCGACGTTGATGCGGGCCCTTGGGTCCCGGGCGTAAGCCTTGTACATGTAGTCGCGTTCCTCATCGGTGACCATTTCGAGCGTCAGCTCGTCGTGGTTGCGGAGGAACATGCCCCACTGGCAGGTGGGCGGGATGTTGAGGCTCTGATCGAGGATGTCGATCAGAGGGAATCGATCCTCCGTCCGCAGGGCCATGAACAGACGCGGCATGATGGGGAAATGGAACGCCATGTGGCACTCGTCGCCGGCGCCGAAGTAGGCGGCGGCGTCCTCGGGCCATTGATTCGCCTCGGCCAGGAGCATTCGGCCTGTGTACTTTTTATCCACGTGGGCGCGGAGGTCCTTGAGGAAGGCGTGCGTCTCGGGGAGGTTCTCGCAATTGGTGCCGTCCCGCTCGAACAGGTAGGGCACCGCATCCAGGCGCAGGCCATCGACGCCCAGGTTGAACCAGTAATCCAGCGCGCGGAAGATCTCCCGGCGGACTCGCGGACTTTCGAAGTTCAGGTCCGGCTGATGGCTGTAGAATCGATGCCAGTAGTAGGCCTGGGCGACGTGATCCCAGGTCCAGTTGGAATTCTCAAAGTCGGTGAAGATGATCCGGGCGTCGCGGTACTTGTCCGTCGTGTCGCTCCAGACGTAGAAATCGCGCCAAAGCGAACCGGCCTTGGCCTGCCGCGATCGCTGAAACCAGGCGTGCTGATTCGACGTGTGATTGATGACGAGCTCCGTGATCACGCGGATGTCCCGCTTGTGAGCCTCACGCAAAAACCGCTTGAAATCCGTCAGCGTGCCATAATCCGAGTTGATGTGCAGGTAATCGGCGATGTCGTAGCCGTCGTCGAGCAGGGGAGACGGATAGAACGGCAGCAGCCAAAGGGCGGTCACACCCAGTTCCTGGAGATAGTCCATCTTGCGGATGACGCCTTCGAAATCGCCGATGCCGTCGCCGTTGCTGTCGAAGAACGACTTGACGTGCAGCTCGTAAATGACGGCGTCCTTGTACCAGAAGGCTTCGTTGGCTTGGGTTGGTGAATCGGTCAACGGCGGCGACCTCCTACATGAAGTAGTCGAAATCAGTTTCCCGGCGCATCGTTCTGTGCACGCGGAGGATGTGGCCGGGCATGACCTGGGGATCCAACTCGATGTAGTTTGCCTGGCCATGCCAGATGTATTTCTCACCGGTCAACAGATCGTGGGCCAGGAAGGGCTGGCGTGGATCGATCCCCATCTCCTCCAGGGGAAGGCGGACCCAGCCGGACTGACGCCACCGAGGGTCGAGGCTCACGATGGTCACCGTGATGTTCGACTGGTCCTCGGTCATCTTGACGTAGCCCAGGAGCGATTCGTTTTCGATGGGCACGAGCTCGACGTTGCGGATCGCCTGCAGCGACGGGTTCTGCCGGCGGATGCGGTTGATCCTTGCGATCACGTCGCGGAGATTGCCCCCGGCGTTCCAGTCCCAGTGTTTGATCTCGTACTTCTCCGAGTTGAGGTATTCCTCTTTGCCGTCGAGGGCTTCCGCCACGCAGAGCTCGTACGCGGGCCCATAGATGCCGTAACTGGCCGAGAGGGTGGCGGCCAGGATCAGGCGGATGATGAACGCGGACCGGCCGCCGTACTGGAGATACTGCGGCAGGATGTCGGGCGTGTTGGACCAGAAATTCGGCCGCATGTACTCGCCCACCTCGGTGTGCGCCAACTCGCGGATGTACTGCTCCAGCTCCTGCTTGGTGTTGCGCCACGTGAAATAGGTGTACGACTGATTGAAGCCGACTTTCGCCAGCCGGTGCATGATCTTGGGCCGTGTGAAGGCTTCGGCCAGGAACACCACGTCCGGGTGGTCCTGCCGGATCTCGTTGATCAGCCACTCCCAGAAGGCGAAAGGCTTGGTGTGCGGGTTGTCCACCCGGAAGATGCGGATCCCCTGGTCGATCCAGTGCCGGACCACGCTCTTGAGCTCCTCCCACAACTCGGGCCATTGTTCGCTTTCGAAATTGAACGGCAGGATGTCCTGGTACTTCTTCGGCGGGTTCTCGGCGAACTGCACCGTGCCGTCCGGTCGCCAGCGGAACCACTCGGGGTGGTCCGCCACATAGGGGTGGTCGGGCGAGCACTGGAACGCCAGGTCCATCGCAATCTCCAATCCGTGCTCGGCGGCTTTCTCGACCAGCCGTTTGAAGTCATCGAGCGTTCCGAGTTCCGGGTGGATCGCCTTATGCCCGCCCAGGGACGACCCGATGGCCCAGGGGCTGCCGGGATCGTCGGGACCGGCTGTGATGGAGTTGTTCCTGCCTTTGCGGTGCGTCTGACCGATCGGGTGAATGGGAGGCAGATACAGCACGTCAAAGCCCATCCGGGCGATTTCGGGCAGCAGTCGCTCGCAGTCGCGGAACGTGCCGTGCCGGCTCGGGCTCGGGACATTCTGCCCGCTCTCGATGAGCTGCGTCTGCAACATCGTGACTGACGAGCGGGGAAACAGTTCGTACCAGGTGCTGTAGACCGCTTTGGATCGGTCCACGATCACGGCCAGTTCTGTGTGGTACGTCGCAGCCATCGCCCTGTCGGGATAGTGCTGCATCGCGTCGGTCAGCTCATCGCTCAACGCGATTTCGACAGCGCGATCAAGTTCTTTAGGGGTCTCGAAGAGCTCCGCCCATGCGGCCAGCTTGGTCGCATCAGCGAGTTCGGCGCGTTGGGCCGTGTCCCGAAGGAGGCCGGCGCCGACCTTCAGTTCGACGTTGATTTCCTGGGCGGCTTCGAATTTCTTCTGTAGGTCGCTTTGCCAGGTGCCGAAGCGGTCCACCCAGCCGCGGACCGTGTAGACGTATCGGCCCAACTCCGTGACGGGAAACGAGGCGGACCATTCATCGTTGACCTCGTAGACCATGGGCCGGACGATCCATTCTTCCCGATCCTCTCTTCGGTAAAGTGTTTCCAAACGAATGTGGTCGTGCCCATCGCAGAAGGCGTGGGCCACGACGGCAACGATCTCGCCGGCCGCCCGCTTGATAGGGAATCGGCCGCCGTCGACCTGGGGACCGACATAGTCGATCACAACGCGTTTTCTCCCATCGTCATGTGTCATAGGCGACCCTGCCTTGTATCTGTCTCAGACCATAATGGATACGGGGAGAGCCTGCAAAGGTTTTGCCAAATCTCAGACCGTGTTTTTCCCTGCCGGGTTTTGCGGAACCGGATCGCGACGACCTCCGTCCGATTGAAGGACAAGGTCCGACCCGACAAGATTCGCGAGCGCATCGATGCCTACGAGCACGATTTCGCGGCCCGTATGGACGAGTGCGTGGCGGATTCGCGGGAAAAGGCCGGCCGCCTCTGTATTGCTGCCGACGCATGGTTCCGAACGTAGTCTCTCGTGGGGACACGTCTGACTCCGGCCGCCTCCTATTCCCTTGTCTGCCCCGCCATTGCTTAGTATACTCTGGCGTTACTCGTATTGTAAGGAATAGGGTTGCATGGGTAAATCCAAGGATGTGTTGCGGATGCTCGTGCCGAGCGTGACCGTGTTCTTCTCCAGCGGCTGCATCATGGTTCTGGAGTTGGCCGCGTCGCGTCTGGTCGCCAAGGATCTGGGCTCGTCTCTGTACACCTGGACGGCCATCCTCGGCATTGTGCTGACAGGCATCTCGGCAGGCAATTATCTCGGCGGGCGGATTGCAGACCGCCATCACGCCCGGCGGGCGCTGTCCGTGCTGTTCGGACTGGCCTCGGCCGCTTGTGTGAGCATCATTGTTGTGGACAATGTCGTGGGCGGCTGGCTGTGGCGTCTGAGTTGGCCGATGCACGTCTTTGTTCATGTGCTGCTGGTCTTTCTGGTCCCTTCGGCTCTTTTGGGGACCATCGTTCCGGTGACGGCCAAGATGGCCCTGGATCGAGGCCTGCCGACCGGCCGGACGATCGGCGATCTCCACGCGTGGGGGGCTGCGGGCGCCATTGTGGGGGTGCTGTTGGCGGGCTTCTATCTGATCCCCGCTTTCGGCAGCGTGACGATCCTCTGGGGTCTTGGGGCGGCCATGCTGGCCGTCGGGATCCTCTACTGGCTCAGTTGCTGGGTGCTGTATGTCTGGGCGATGATCTTCGGCGCTTTGCTCATGATGGGCATGGCCCCGGCCGATTGGGCCCAGCAGGCGGGAACCACCGCCTTTTTGAGAGAGCCGACCGACCCGAACGTGGTCTATGAGAGCGACACGCCGTATAGCCACGTGGCGGTCCGACGCGTGTCTCTGCGGCCGGACAAGCGGGTCTTCATGCAGGACGGACTCGCGCGCAACGAAGTCGTCATGGGCGATCCGACGAACCTGCAGTACTTCTATGCGAGGATCTTTGCGGGTCTGACGCACGGTCTGAGCAGGGGCCGGCAGGACCTGTCCCTGATGGTCATCGGGAGCGGGGGATACGCCTTTCCGCAGTATCTCAAGGCCACCTGGCCGAACAGCCGGGTGGAAGCGGTCGAAGTCGATTCCGGCGTGACCGAGGCCGCCATGGCCGCGTTCGGGCTGGATACGAACACCTCGATCGAAATAATCAACCTGGACCCCAGGATCTACGTGGATCGGCTCCTGCTGAGCCAGGAACCAGCCATACGTTACGACTTCATCTACGAGGACGCCTTCGATGACTACTCCTCGCCCTTTGAGCTGGTGACGCAGGAGTTCAACGAGAAGATCGCCCGGCTGCTGGCCGACGACGGCGCGTATCTGATCAACGTGATCGACACCTACGACAACGGCCGGTTTCTCGGAGCGGTGGTGAGCACCGTTCGGGAGACATTCCCGCACGTTTATGTGGTGACCCGCGAGATCAGCCTGCCTTCGCTGCGGGACACATTTGTCGTGGTTGCGGCCAAGCGGCCGATCGATCCGGCCGCGATGCTCAACGAATACAATCCGCATCTGAAGTTCTGGCTCCTGAGCGAGTCGGACATGACTTTCCTGCAGGAGCAGGCGGAACACGCGCTTCTCACCGACGACCACGCGCCGGTCGAACATCTGCTGGCGCCGGTCGTGCGGCAGGGCGGCACGGAGATCCTCGCGCGTCGGACTTTCGATAACGCGGCGGCGCTTCAGTCGAGCCGTCAATATGAGCAGAGCATCGAGCTGTACCGACAGGCCATGACTCTCAATCCGTCGCTGGCCCTGGACGCATACTACCGGATCGGCCTGATTCATATGGCAGAGAACCGATCCGAGGAGGCCGTCGCCGCCTTTCAGGACGCCGTCAAGGCCCAGCGGGACGTTCTCGGCAAGCGGACCGCGGTCGCTCCCATCCACATGACGTGGGGCATTCTCCTGGATAAAATGAAGAAACCCAAAGAGGCCAAAGAGCAGTTCGCCAAAGCGGCCGAGTGGTTCCGGATCGAGCTGGATGAGAATCCGGGCTCCGTCGTCGCCTGGGTCTGGTTCGGAGACATGCAGGCCAGACTGGGCGACTTCAAGCAGGCCTCCGACGCTTTCGAGAAAGCCGTGGCTCTGGAGCCGTCGAACCCCAGCCACTACGACATGCTGGCCCGGTCGCTGGACCGCCAGGCACGCTACGGCGAAGCCATCGACGTGGTCCGCAGACACATCAAGCTCATGCAGAACCAGGGCAAACGCGAAGAAGCCGGACAACTCCAGCAATACGTCGAACTGCTCGAATACCAAAAAGCCAAGCAAACCCGATAACCCCGCACGTCACGGCGACGGCCTTCACCGCCTCAATCCAATACCCCGTGCAGAACCAGCCTCGACTCTTGACGCACGGTTACGATCTGACGCAGATCCTGCCTGGCCTTCGTGAGTTGCTGCCGGAGTTTTTCCTTGGCGGTGCGAAGGGCGGTCAGGGTAGTCCTGATCTGATCCGTCGTCGCCTCCTTGTTCGCCATGAGTTCCGAGAGTTCCTTGGTCTTCTGCGTCACGACCTCGCAGATCCCGGCCTCCTGCGTTCGGGAAGACACCACCGTGCGCGACAGGCAGTGGGCCAGAATGATTCGCGGCTGGATGATGGCCCACTCTTGCTCCGAGACTGCGAACTCTTTCTTGAACACGATCAGCATCTGTTCCAGTTGCCAGTCCTGCATGATCCGGTTTCGTTCCTCCATGCTGGGGGTGTTCCGCAACCGTTCGGAAAAGGCCCTCTGCTCCGGACTCATCGTCGCTTCCTGTTGTGCGAGCGTCCTCCGTTCCGCTTCAACCAATCCCTGTCGGGTTTTCGCCAGACTCTCTTCCGTCGCCTTTTCGATAGCCCTCCTCGTTTCCTCGTTGGCGAGAGTCGATCCGCCCATCAATCCCAATAGTCCGACGGCCGATGCGCTCACGATTGCACGCCGGGGGATTGCAGGTGTCATGCTCTCTTCTGGATGATTGGAGATCTTCCGGTTGTTCTGGTTCATTGGATGGGCTCCTGATTGCCATATAGGATGTTCACTGCCCTTTGGAGGGAAGCAATAGCTCTCGTTCATATTCGACGATGTCCTGTAACCTATGGCCGAGATGAAAGTACTTCATGGCAGCGAACTTCTCTTTTGGGCGATCGGATTCTCGGTACAAAGGGCCTCTTATGACGGCAGTGTCCACTGGTGCCCACTGGGGTCAGGCATTGAAATGAGCCTTCGTCTCTTGGGTCAGGTCTTTC
>CALMMH010000657.1 GCA_937868145.1 uncultured Phycisphaerales bacterium | reverse complement strand
CAGACCTACTTCGCCATGCGAAAGATCGCCCTGCAGAAGGACGAGGCCGGCGTCAATCGGCTGTTCCTGAACAACAAGCCGCTGTTCCAATACGGACCGCTCGATCAGGGCTGGTGGCCGGATGGCCTGTACACCGCGCCGACCGACGCGGCCCTCAAGTACGATATCGAAATCACCAAGCGGCTGGGCATGAACATGGCCCGGAAGCACGTCAAGGTCGAGCCCGACCGCTGGTACTACTGGTGCGACAAACTGGGCCTGCTCGTCTGGCAAGACATGCCCAGCGGCGACCGCTACATCGGCGGCGACGATCCCGACATCACGCGGACCGAGGAATCGGCCAAGCAGTTCAACCTGGAGCTCACCCGCATCATCGACGCCTTCCGCAATCACCCGTCGATCGTGATGTGGGTGCCGTTCAACGAAGGCTGGGGCCAGTTCGACACGCCGCGGGTGGTGGACATGGTCAGGAAGCTCGACCCGACGCGACTGGTCAACAACGTCAGCGGCTGGGCGGATCGCGGCGTCGGCGACGTGCACGACATTCACGATTACCCCGGCCCGAGCGCACCCCGTCTGGAGCCGAATCGCGCCGGCGTTCTCGGCGAGTTCGGCGGTCTGGGCCTGCCCCTGCCCGGCCATACCTGGCAGGCCGAGAAGAACTGGGGCTATCGCAGCTACACGACCGGCTACGAGCTGACCGATGCGTACATCGCTTTGATCAAGAAGCTCCACCCGCTGACCGGGGCTGCGGGCCTGTCCGCCGCGGTCTACACGCAGACGACCGACGTCGAGGTCGAGGTCAACGGCCTGATGACCTACGACCGGGCGATGATTAAGATGGACGAAGCCCGAATCGCCGCCGCGAACATGACCCTCTATACGCCGCCGGAGCCGCGTAAGGCCCAGGGCGACAAGCTGATCCCGCCCGCCACGCCGCTGGTCGCGGTCGATCCCTATTTCAGTATCTGGTCGCCCGCGGACAATCTGGCGGATGAAGACACGACCCACTGGACGGGCAAGCCTCATCGCATCACCAGCATGGTCCGCATTGACGGCAATCCCTACCGCATCATGGGCGCCATGCCGGGCGGGATCCCCGCGATGAAGCAGACCAGCCTCACGGTCCTGCCCACGCGGACGATCTACACCTTCGAAGGCGCAGGCATCGCCCTGACGCTCACCTTCATGACCCCCGCCCTGCCGGAGGACATCGACATCCTGTCCCGGCCGGTGACGTACCTCACCTACGACTTCCGCGCCACGGACGACAAGAAACACGACGTTCAAGTTTACTTCGACGCCTCGGCCGAACTGACCGTCAACACGGCCAATCAGCAGGTGGTATGGTCTTCGGAAGAAGTGGGCGATCTGGCGGTCTGCAAGGTGGGGTCGAAGGATCAGCCGATCCTGGCCAAGAGAGGCGACGACATTCGGATCGACTGGGGCTATCTCTATGTTGCCGCCCCGAAAGACGCAGTCTTATCCCGCGCGTTCGCCGGGCGAAACGCCGCTCAAATCGAGTTCGTCCGGAACGGCCTGCCGTCGGTAGCCGAGTCCCTTGAAGCCCCGGCCAACGCCGACGCGGTCTGTGCCGCTGTCGCGATGAAGGCGGACAAGGTCGGCGAAAAGACCGTCACCCGCTGGCTGATGCTCGCCTACGACGATCTCTACTCGATCCAGTACATGAAGAAGAACCTCCGGCCGTACTGGCGTCGCACCGGCTGGGAGGCCGCGGATCTGCTCAAGGCGTCTGCGAAGGACTACAAATCGCTGAAGAAGAGCTGCGCCGCGTTCGACGAGAAGCTGATGGCCAGTCTGACCAAAGCCGGCGGCGAGAAGTATGCGAAGCTGGCGGCGCTGGCCTATCGTCAGTGCTTCGCGGCCGGCAAGTTCGTCGCCGATGAGAACGGGCAGCCCATGCAGTTCTGCAAGGAGAACCACTCCAACGGCTGCATCGGGACCTCCGACGTGTTCTACCCGATGGCCCCGCAGTTCCTGCTGTTCGGACCGTCGGTCGCCAAATCGTTCATCGTTCCCTTCATGAACTACGCAGCCAGCGAGCGGTGGAAGTTCCCCTTCGCTCCGCACGACCTGGGCCAGTATCCGCACGCCAACGGCCAGGTCTACGGCGGCGGCGAGCGGACCGAAGAGAATCAGATGCCCGTCGAAGAGACCGGCAACCTGCTGTTGCTGATCACCGCGGTCGCGGAAATGGAAGGCAACGCCAAGTTCGCGAGTCTGTACTGGCCGCAGCTTGAGAAGTGGGCCGAGTACCTCAAGGCCAAGGGCTTCGATCCCGAAAACCAGCTCTGCACCGACGACTTCGCAGGGCACCTGGCCCACAACGTGAACCTCTCGGCCAAGGCCATCTGCGGCCTGGGCGCGTTCGGCAAGCTCTGCGAAATGCGGGGCGACAAAGCCAAGGCCGACGAGTATTCCAAGATCGCCAAGGAGTTCGCGGCCCGTTGGGTGAAGGAGGCTGACGCCGGCGATCACTTCCGTCTGGCGTTCGACAAGCCCGACACCTGGAGCCAGAAGTACAACCTGGTCTGGGACCGCATCCTCGGCTTGGACCTCTTCCCGCCGGAAGTGGCCCAGAAGGAAATGGCCTACTACAAGAAGATCCAGAACAAGTACGGCCTGCCGCTGGACAATCGCTCGCTGTACACGAAACTCGACTGGATTCTCTGGACCGCGACGTTGACGCAGAACCGCGCGGACTTCGAGGCCCTGGTGGGCCCGGTGTTCCTGTTCCTCAACGAGACGCCGAACCGGTCGCCGATGACGGACTGGTACTACACCGACACCGCCCGCAAGCAGGGCTTCACCGCTCGCCCGGTCGTCGGCGGCGTCTTCATCCAGATGCTCTACGACAAGACCGTCTGGCAGAAGTACGCGAAGCGTGACAAGACCAAGGCCAAGGGCTGGGCCCCGATGCCGAAGCCCCCGGTCATTGTGACTGTCGTTCCCAGCGCGCAGGATGAGCCTGCCGTTTGGCGTTACACGATGCGAAGGCCCGCCGAGGGCTGGTTCACGCCGGACTTCGACGCTTCCTCCTGGCGAGAAGGCAAGAGCGGCTTCGGCACCGCCGGGACGCCCGGGGCAATCGTGAACACGGTCTGGGACACGCGGGACATCTGGCTGCGCCGCGAGTTCATGCTGCCCGACGGCAAGTGGGGCAACCTCGGCCTGAGCGTCCACCACGACGAGGACGTCGAGATCTACATCAACGGCGTCCAGGCCGCGACCGCCAACGGCTATACGAGCGACTACGAGCCGATTCCCGTGACCCCGGCGGCCAAGGCCGCGCTCAAGCCGGGCAAGAATGTGATCGCGGTCCACTGCCGCCAGACCGGCGGCGGCCAGTACATCGACCTCGGGTTCGTCGAGATCATCGAACAGAAGTAACCGCTGCGTCAATCATGGACGAAGGAAACGAAACAAGACGGAAGAAGAAGAGGGTCGCAGGTGGAGTCTCTGTCTCTCTTTTTTCGCTCTTCTTCGTTTCCTTCGTCTTTTTGTTTTCCCGGGCGGGCACGGTCAAAGGAGCATCGGCCTCACAGGACGACGTCGTGCTCCACAACGCAGCATGGCGAGTGACGATCTCTCCTCGAACCCTCCAAGTCGTCGCCGCGGGGATGAGCGTAGAGCCCATCGAGCTGTCCACGGGCCAGGACGGCCTGGGTCAAATCAGCCAACTGACGAGAACCGGAGACTCCGCCGATTGGCGTCTGCGAGATGGACAGATCTTCATTTCGACCCGCCTCGACGCGAACGATCTGCACGTGCGGATCCAATCCGACGGCGAGGACGTTTTCACCTGGCCCGTTGTCAGACGGCAGACGGCGTTCAAGGCCCTCATCTGGCCCCGCGCCGAGGGCGCTTACATCCCTTTCGACGAGACACGATGGATCGACTACCTCGTCTCGCAAGAGGAATGGGACACCCTGGCGAGCCTCAGCATGCCTTTCTGGGGGATCGATTGCAGCAGGTTCGCCCTCACTTACATCGTGACCTGTCCCTACAACAACGCCATCCGATTCATTCGTGAAGGAAAAGGACTGCGGGCGGAATTCACGCACGAGTTCACGCGATTCCAGAAACCCAAGGAATACGGATTCGTCATTTCACTGAGCGAGAATCGTTCTCCGGTCGAGCCCGCCCGGCGGTTCCGGCGGTGGCTGGTCGAACACGATCAGTTCGCGTCCCTGCGCGACAAGATGGAGCAGATCCCGAAGGTCGAGCGGCTCCTCGGCGCCGCTCACGTCTATCTCTGGGGCGACGGCGTCTCTGTGAAGATGCTGGAGCGATTCCAACAAGCCGGGCTCGACCGACTGCGACTGTGCGTCGACGGATGGGAAGAGGTCGAGAAGCAACCCGACCTTGCGAAACGCGCCGACGAAATGGGCTATCTCTTTGGCATCTACGATTCGTTCCACAGCATTCACGACCCGGCCCTCCAGGGCACGGACGACACCTGGCCGACGGCCCAGTTCGATCGCGAGCTCTGGGAGCGAGGGAAGATCCTGCGCAGAAACGGCAAGCCGCGAGGCGGATTCAAAGGAATCGGCGCCCAACTGAGCCCGCTAGCCGCGCGTCCCTACGTGGAGCAGCGTGTGCGTCGGAACATGGCGAACGTGCCGTACAGTTACTACTTCGTGGACTGCGACGCGTTCGGGGAAGTCTACGACGACTATTCGCCACTACATCTGGCAGGACAGGCCGACGACGCGGCAGCCCGCATCGACCGCCTGCGTTGGATCGGCGATACCTTCAAAGTCCCCGTCGGCTCGGAGGGCGGTTGCCATCTCTTCGCAGGCGCGATCCACGTATCGGAAGGCATCTTCGGATCGATGTTCGGTTGGGGCGACCCCGACATGGACGACAAGGACTCCAAGTATTATCTCGGGGCTTACTATCCCCCCGAAGGCCCCGCGGTCTTCTTCAGGCAAGTCCCGATCAAAGAGAAGTATGAGCTGCTCTACTACGATCCCCGCTATCGCCTGCCTTTGTACGAGACGGTCTTCCACGATTCCGTGGTCGCCACGCACCACTGGCGAAACGCGAGCCTGAAGTTCGAGAACATCATCGAGACAGTGGCGATGACCGAGCTGCTCTACATGGCCCCGCCTTTGTACCACATGAACCTCGATGAATTCGCCAAGCACGGCGAGGCCATGAAGAACCACTACGAGTTCTTCTCCCCGCTCCATCGGGAGCTCGGCTTCGCGCGTATGACGAGCTTCGACTGGTTGAGTTCGGACCGGCTCCTGCAACGGACTACTTTCGACGACAGGGTGGAGCTGATCGCCAACTACTCGACCGAGGCCCGGCTGTCCGATGGCGTCACGATCCCCGGGCGAAGCTTCCTGGCCAGATGGAAACAGACCGGCGCAAGCAGACTCCACACGCCGACCCAGGTGAAGTAACAGATCAATTGGAGATGTGACATGACACATCAACCCATGACCCGAAGGGCTTTCGTAAGGACTTGCGCCGCGGGGGTATCGGCTTTCGCTTCAATCTCCGTCGCCGCGAAGGACAATCCGGCGGTCCAGAGAAAACAGCCGAACATCATCCTGATCGTCACGGACGACCACGGCCGCGGCGATCTGGGCTGTTACGGCCATCCCGTCATCAAAACGCCCAACCTGGACAAACTGGCGGGCGAGGGCGTGCGATTCACGAACGCCTTCTGCACGACCGCCAGTTGCAGCGCGAGCCGGTCCGTGATCCTCAGCGGGCTCTACAATCACTGCAACGGCCAATACGGGCACCAGCACGACTACCATCACTTCGCCAGCTTCGACACCGTGAAGAGCCTGCCTGTCCTGCTCTCGCAGGGCGGCTATCGAACCGCTCGAATCGGCAAGTACCACGTTGCGCCGGATCACGTCTACCGATTCGACACGGTCCTTCGCGGCAACGACCGCAACGCGGTGCAGATGGCCGACGGCTGCCGGGAGTACCTCGCGGCCGAGGACAGCCGGCCTTTCTTCCTGTACTTCTGCACGAGCGACCCGCATCGCGGCGGGGGCAGGGCCGCCGATCGGCCGCACCAGCCGGACCGGTTCGGCAATCGCGACCAAGGCTACCCGGGAGTCACGGAGGTCAAGTACGACCCGAAGGAAGTGATTGTGCCGGACTTCCTGCCGGACAGCCCTGAATGCCGGGCCGAGCTGGCGCAGTATTGCCAGGCGGTGTCGCGAATCGATCAGGGCATCGGCCGGCTCGTGGAGCATCTCAAGACGGCGGGCAAGTACGACAACACGATCGTGATCTACATCTCCGACAACGGGATCGCCTTTCCCGGCGCCAAGACGACGGTCTACGAGCCCGGCCTGAATCTGCCCTGCATCGTCCGCACACCGTGGCAAGAGAATGGGGGGATCGCGTGCGACGCGATGATCAACTGGGCGGACCTGACTCCGACGATTCTGGACCTGGCGGGCGCGACGCCACGCGATTACGAGTTCCACGGCCGGTCGTTCAAGCCGGTCCTCGATCGCGAGCGCGTCGAAGGCTGGGATACGGTCTTTGCCTCGCACACGTTTCACGAGATCACGATGTACTATCCGATGCGGGTCGTCCGCGAGCGGCGGTTCAAGCTCATCTGGAACATCGCACACGGCCTGGATTACCCGTTCGCCAGCGACCTCTGGGAATCGCCCACGTGGCAGGCGACCATCAGGAGCGACGCCAAATACTACGGCAAGCGGACCGTGGACACGTATCTCCACCGGCCGAAGTTCGAGCTCTACAATCTCGAGAACGATCCGCACGAGGTGAGAAACCTGGCCGACGATCCGCAGCACAGAGACACGCTCGAGCGGATGAAGGCCAAGCTCAAGGCCTTCCAGAAACAGACGAAGGACCCGTGGATTCTCAAGTGGGAGCACGAATAAATCGAGTCAGCCGTCCCGCATGGCTATTGGCGCGGAGCAGTTATCCGATAGAATACGCCTCCAAAGACGTGGAGAAAATCCTATCCGTCCCATAGGTCCCATTCGTCCTATGGGCCGATCAGGATCAATTGTACCGAGTCTGTGAAGGGGTGAGTATATGGCATTGCTGCTGGGATACGACGTCGGAAGTTCTTCGGTCAAAGCGACACTCATGGAGGCCGGGACGGGCAAAGTGTTCGGGGCAGCGACCTCGCCGAACCGCGAGCTGGAGATCATCGCCAAAAAGCCCGGCTGGGCCGAGCAGAACCCCGAGACCTGGTGGGAGCACGTCAAGCTCGCCACCGCCAAGATCCGCGAACGAACCCAGTTCGATCCGTGGGATGTCAAGGCCATCGGCATCTCTTATCAGATGCACGGTCTGGTCGCGGTCGACAAGAACAGGCGGGTCCTACGGCCGTCGATCATTTGGTGCGACAGCCGGGCCGTGCAGATCGGCCAGGCGGCCGCCAAGGCGATCGGTCCGAAGAAATGCCTCAAGAAGCTCCTCAACCTGCCCGGCAACTTCACCGCCTCCAAGCTCAAGTGGGTCAAGGACAACGAGCCCAAGCTCTACGCCAAGATCGACAAGATCATGCTGCCCGGCGACTACATCGCCATGAAGATGACCGGCGAGATCAAGACCACACCGTCGGGTCTGTCCGAGGGAATCCTGTGGGACTATGAGAAAGACGCGCTGGCCGAGTTCGTCCTGGCCAACTACGACATCTCGCCGGACCTGATTCCGGCAACCGTCCCGACGTTCTCCGTTCAGGGGGAGCTGACGGCCGAAGCAGCCGAGGAATTGGGCCTCAAGACCGCCACGAAGATCGGCTACCGCGCGGGCGACCAACCGAACAACGCGCTATCCCTGAGCGTCTTGCAGCCGGGCGAGATCGCCGTGACCGCAGGCACCTCCGGCGTCGTCTACGGCGTGACGGACAAGAAAAACTACGACCCGAAGAGCCGCGTGAACGTCTTCGTGCACGTGAACCACTCCGAGAAAAAGCCCCGCTACGGGGTGCTCTTGTGCGTCAACGGCACGGGCATCCTCAATAGCTGGCTCAAACAGAATTTCGTCGGCGAGGGGATCGATTATCCGCAGATGAACGACCTGGCGGCGCACGCGCCTGTTGGCTCCGACGGCCTCACGATCCTGCCCTATGGCAACGGCGCCGAGCGGACGCTCGAGAACCGCAACGTCGGAGCCTCCGTCCACGGCTGGAACTTCAATATCCACAAAAAGGCCCATTTCCTGCGAGCCGCCCAGGAGGGGATCGTCTTCGCTCTCCAGTACGGCCTGGAGATCATGACCGCCATGGGCGCCAAGCTCAACACCGTCAAGGCCGGCAACGCCAACATGTTCCTCAGTCCGCTGTTCGCGGAGGCCTTCGCGACCACCACCGGGGCGACCGTCGAGCTGTACAACACCGACGGCTCCCAGGGCGCCGCCCGCGGAGCCGGCATCGGGGCCGGACTCTACCGAGGTTCGGAGGATGCCTTCGTGGGTTTGAAACCCGTCCGCACGGTGACGCCGAACAAGCAATTGAAGAAGACCTACCAGGCGGCCTACGAGAACTGGGAAACCCTGCTGAACAAGCAGCTTTAGGCGTTCATTCGCCGACGGCGCCGAAGTACTTCAGCGCCGTCGGCGCGTCGATAAGCCCCCAGCCGTACTGTCTGTCCCAGCCGGCGGATCCGAGGTCGATCGCCGTTTGCTGAAGGGCTTTCCGCACATTGTCCGGCTCGGTCACGCCGTGGGAAATCAACAGCGCGGCCAGACCGCTCACGTGCGGCGTCGCCATCGAAGTCCCCTGGAGGAAATAGTAAGAGAAGTCCGCCGGGTTGAGGGCAAACGTCTGCTGGACAATTCCGTCCGGGTATCCGTCCTGATTCTGATCGACGCGCATATCCCCACCCGGCGCGACGACGTCCACGTAGGATCCTGTGTTGGAGTAGTACGCCCGCTGTTGGTCGTACCGCGTGGCCCCCACCGCGATGCAGTACGAGTCATACGCCGCAGGGTAGCTTGGCGCGTTGCCATTCTCATAATCGTTGCCGGCTGCACAGACGACCGTCACGCCGTTTTGATAGGCAAAAGCCACGGCATTCCTCAGCGTGGTGGACGCGCTGCTGGCGCCCAGGCTTATGCTGATCACCTTGGCGCCGTTCCTGACGGCGAAGTAGATGCCTTGGGAAACGTCAAAGTAGTCCCCTTCGCCGGTGGCGTCCATCACCTTCACAGGCATGATCGAGCAGCGAAATGCAATGCCCGCCACACCCAGGGTGTTGTCGGTGCTCTGCGAGAGCGTGCCCGCAATGTGAGTCCCATGTCCGTGGTCGTCGTTGGGATGGCTGTCATCGTTGATGAAATCATAGCCCGGGACGAAATGCGTCCGGGCCAAGTCCGGGGCCTGCTTATAGGCGCCGTAGTTCTCATAGGCGACGCCGGTGTCCATTACGGCCACGATGACGTTCGGATCGCCCATCTCGATGCTCCACGCCGCTTCCATATCGATCCCGCCGGCGTCCGCATCGTGAAGATTCCACTGATACGCGAAGTAAGGGTCGTCCGGCGTGAAGAAGAGCCGGACACAATAGTTCAACTCAGCGTATTCGATGGATTCGTGTTCGAGAAAGTCCGCTGCCATGTCCTCGGGCGTTTGCGAATCAGGGATCATGAGCAAGTGGCACTTTCCCGGCTCGCAGGTTTGCAGGCACACGCACCCGTGCTGCTTGATCACTTCGTCGCAAGTGCTTGCGTCGACCCCTTCATTGAATTTGATGATAATCTCATCTGATCGCCACTTCGGCGACTCGGAAACGCCGGCCCCGGCATCCCCAGAGAGTGCAGGAGGACGAATCGCAACGGCGGCATCGACACGCCACGCAGGGACGAAAAAAGGGACTGCCGTAAGACACACAAGCACAGCGGCTCTTGATACAACGCATCTCATCATGGTGCGACCTCCGTAAACGAACGACGAGTAACCGCCAAACTCGGAAAGGCACATGAATCCTTCCAGACCCGGGCCACAGTCCTCGTCCATCGATCATTGCCGTGTCCTCCCTATGTCGAGAGCGTTCCGTGGCTTGGAGCAGTCTGTTCAGTTCTCTACGCAGCCCAAGAGCGCATGGTACGAGGAGACTGTCCGCAAGTTGTCAACCGTTTTTCCACCAGCACGCAGAGGTAAATGAGTCCGGATAGGCAAACTGGGAATAGTAAGGCTCACATCATACAAACATTTCCCCTGGATAGCCCTCGGCTTACCCTCAGGATTATCGATACAATCGCAAACCATTTCACATCAACAACTTACGATCAATGCGGCAATGACGTTACTCTCGTCGCGCCAACCTTAATCAAGCTGCCGAGGCACGTTTCAACTGGTTTGTCCCATAAAGATGAGTAGCGCAACGGTGATGGGAAAAAGTTATCCACATATTCTCCACAGAGGCTGCGTACAACAATCTACCAGACTGCGACTGCTTTTCCCCTCTCTGTATCGCGAGACAGGGGTCGGCTAAGTTGCCATAAAAAAATTCGCCCCCCTTTGAGCCTGGATTTCGCCAATTTCCGATAATCTCGCAATCCGCCGGGATGGGAGTGCCGCCGTCGCGTCGAGCCGGGACGAATCGGCGGTGGCAGGGCGATTCTCTTGACTTTCTGTCGCCAAACGGATACACTACCCTTATCGATCGCCCGACGGGCGGTTGATTCGAAATGGGGGGTGCTCAACAATCTCTCCTCTCTTATGAGCACCATGTGGTTTTGGGGTTGGTATCTGACATCCACTTCGGATGCATACGTCGCTCGCGGTGCGCCTGCAAGTCGGCGGCCGAGGCGATCGGGGTACATGGGGGCAGGGTGTTATGAGAGAACGGACGACAAGACGAATCCTTCTGACGGCCTGCATGCTGGCCCTGCCGTTGGCGGGCGCCGGCGTGACGCACGCCGACACGGTGGACGTCGTCCATGACGGCTACGGCGCCCACGACGTGACGCTCTTCTGGGCCGCAGGCTACAACGGTTGGGACGCCATGTCCGGCGTCTACATGCTCAACAAGACCGGCGGAACCGGAACCGGCAACACCTGGAGCAACGGCCAGATCCCGGCCTTCTGCATCGAACTGCAGGAACCGGCCCCGGACGTGACGTCCACCTACAACGTGGGGATGCCCGAGGACGTGTACAACAGCGCCACCGGCGGGATCCTGGGCACCACGAAAGCGAACTATCTGCGGGAGCTTTGGGCCCGCTATTACGATCCGGCCTGGACTTCGGGTTCCTACACGGCGCAAGACAACAGCGCGGCCCAGGCGTTCGCCGCGGCGATTTGGGAGATCATCTACGAGGACATGCCCAGCTCGGCCGCCGAGTGGGACGTCACGATCGACAGCACCCTCGGACTCGGCGGCTTCAAAGCCGAGAACCTGGACTATGAAACCGCCAACGAATGGCTCCACACCCTCACCGGCGGGGGGGCCAAGGCGGACTTGCGGGTCATCGTCAACCACGGCGGCCAGGACTACCTGATCGCCGTGCCCGAGCCGGCCACCGCGATCCTGCTGGGATTGGGCGGATGGTTCAGCGCTCTGGGCCGACGGCGCAAGAGAACCGTTGCCGAACAGGCGTGACATGGTCTTGAATTCGAATCGATCCTTCGACTTGAACCGAAAACAAAGGGGACGAACGATGAGAACATCACTGATTTCGGCAATCGCACTGACGGTTGCATTGACGAGCCCGATGCTCGCCGACACGGTGACTCCTCAGCAAGTTCTCACATTCAGCCCGGCCGACGGCTCGGCAGGCGAGTGGTATTACAACGGCGCAGGCGTTCTCAGTTTCGATCAAGACATCGTGGTCGACAGCGGCCTGAACAGCAACTATGACGCCCTGGTCGGGGCCCACGTCTACCTGCCCACCTTCCAAGTCAGCGGCATTCCCGGCCAGCCGTACTCGCTGACGCCGCTGGGCAATTCCCAAATCAGGGTCACCAGCGCCGACAACAGCGTCGTCTACATGACCGGCACTCTGGCGATCGGCGACCTTGGCACGATGGGCACCGTCGCCGGCGGCTACACCGAATTTCAAGCGGACATCACCGACATCGTCATCACCCACGAAGGCGCGGCTCTCGGCTCGGCCGCCCTGGCGATCCTGGAGAACCTGGGATTCCCTTCGTTGGACTTCGACCTTGCCTTCTCGGGCGGCAGCGGCGTGGGCTATCATAGTTTCGCGGATATGCTCGACCGCGGCGGCCTTGGTTCCGGCGGATTCAGCGGCGCGATGTCCGTGCCCGAGCCGGCCACCATCATCCTACTAGGACTTAGCGGCCTGGAACTGCTTCGCAGACGCAGGCGTTAAAACAGAATTGAAGCCCCCCTTACCTTGACGGACTGGCCGCGGATCCCCTTCCGCGGCCAGTGCCATTTCTGCAATCGCCAACGCATGCCTATCGACGGCGTGCGTTGTCAGTATGTCAACACCACAAGCGTTCGCGGCGTGATCCCGGTGAAATCGATCTTGCCGGAGGTGCAGGAGAAGTCCGCCCGGCCGTCGGCGGGCAGGACCAGCGACTTCGTCGCGTTGATCGGTTGGGTGAATTCCAGAGTGGCAGTGATCGGCTCGTTGTTGAAGTTCTCCACGGCGACGCAATGGTCGCCGAAGAGGTACAGAGCCACTTTGTTCGGGGCGTCGAAGCTCAGGCCGAGCGGAGCCAGGAGCTTGCCGCGGATCGGCTTGAGGTCTTCGCGAGTCAAACTCAAGAGGTTGTTCGATTTGCCGTTGACCTTCAGAACGACAAGGTTCTTGTCGGAGGCCAGTTCGTTCGGGAGCTTGGCGGCCAGGCCGTCTGTGACGAGGACAGGCGTCCCTGCTTTGAGCATTGCGGCGAGCTTGTCATTCAACTGCGGGTCCTTCATCGCGTGGATCGCCAGGAAGGCTGCTTTGGCGTCCGTGCGAATCTCGGCGGTCGGGATTAGCGGAAGGCCAAGCATGCCCACGAAGTCGTAGACGTACTGCTCGTTGTGACCATCGCTGCCCGTCGGCTTCGGAGCCGCGACGCCTTGGAGCGGCTTGTCCCGCACGATCGCCGCGAGCTTGAACAGGCTGGGGATCTCCGTGCGTAGTGTCGCGACGTTGGCAGGGCCAGTGCCCTCCAGGAGCGAGCCGTAACAGAACAGCATCATCTCCTTGGCGTCGGCCAGGACCGTCTGGCGGGCCTGCTCGACGTACGTAGCTTCATGCGTGCCGTAGGGGTCGAACCAGCCGCCGCCGCACTTGGGACCGCCGATCTCGCCGAGCCATCGCATGAGGTAGTAGCCCTTGTACTGGACGTCGCCGCCCCAGCGTTTGTCCTCGTAGTCGCGAGTCTCGGTACCGACCCAGGTCTTGTCGAAGTCGGCGGTCTCGCGCACGACCTCATAGCCGCGATTGTGGAACTGGTCGTACCACTGGGGGTACTTGATGATGATCTTGACTTTGGGATTGACCGCGCGGGCGGGCGCGAGAATCCGCTCGCGACTGACTCTCACCATCAGATCGTTGCGGTACTGGGGCCAGCTCTGTTGCCCCCGGGCCTTCCGGCACTCCTGGCACTCGCAATCGGTGAACCAGAAATCGTCGATCATGATCTCGTCGAAGATCGAAGCGGTGAACTCGAAGATCTCCTGGACGCGTTTCTGTGTCGGCTCGTCGGTGTAGCAGCAGATGGCGTTCCAGCCGGTCGATTTCTTGCCGACGCCGGTGGGGGTCACGCAGCCGGAGACTTCGATGTCCGCATCGAGAAATCGCTTCTTTGCGTGCTCCAGGGCCGATTTCTCTGCGGTGTACCCGTCGCGGAAGGCCTCGACGAACACCCGCGTCACGCCGGTCTGTTTGCACCAGTCGATGGCCTTGTCGATGCCCGATTCACTGGAGAGCCGATCCCGCACGTCCTGCGCGGTGAACAGCGTCGAGATTTTCAGCGTGTCCTTGTTCGCCTTGGCCTGCTCCCAAAGCGATTGCCCCCAGGCGGTCGAAGCGGCCAACAGGATTGAAACCCCGATGATCGCCGCGCGTTTCGTACAATGGGTCTGCATCGTGGACTCCTCCACAGTGTTGTCGTCACTTGGACTGGGTGCGTCGGGCTTGTTTGTCGCTCCGCGATTCGGAGCTTCACTCGGGTTCGCCGAGCGCCTTTATGAGCTTGTCTTTCAATCGCTGGCAGGCTTCGGTCGAATCGGAGACTTTTGTCACGGCGTCGCAGACTGCGATCCGCTGGGCTCCGGCCCGGACTACCTGCTCGACGTTGTCGATGGTGATGCCGCCGATCGCGACATGGCTGATCCCGGTCTCCGCGAGCACTCCCAAGCCCTGCCTGATGTAGTCGGTCCCGACGATCTCGATATCCGGCTTGGTCGCCGTGGGGAACGCCGGACCCAGGCTCACGTAGCTCGGCCGTCCCGGCAGAGCGGCCTCGAGCTCCTTGAGCGAGTGCGTGCTCTTGCCGATGATCAGCGGACTCAACTGAATCCGACGGACCTGCTCGACAGGCAGATCGTTCTGGCCCAGGTGCACGCCGTCGGCCCCGGCGGCGGCCGCGATGTCCGCCCGGTCGTTGATGACGCTCAGCGTCCCCATTTCCCGGCAGATCTCCACGAACTCCACCGCCATGGCGAACAGCCGGTCGTCGGGAATGTCCTTGGCCCGCAACTGGATGCCGTCGGCG
>CALMMH010000656.1 GCA_937868145.1 uncultured Phycisphaerales bacterium | reverse complement strand
CTTAATAATAGAACACTCCCTTCTCCGTCCGTAGAGGCAGGTTTGAAACCTGCCTCTACAGGCGATGAACCACAAGCCCCCTCCCCCAACGACGTTCGACTGAGTCCCCAAACCACGTCCAGATGCTATAATGGTTTTCGGTTTCCCCACTGACAAGTAATCATGTTCACACACTTGCACGTCCACACCGAATACAGCCTCCTCGATGGCATGTGCCGTATACCTCAATTGATCGCCCGCACCAAGGAATTGGGCATGGACAGCTTGGCCATTACCGACCATGGCGCCCTCCACGGCATCATCGATTTCTACCTTCAGGCCAAGGAGGCGAAGATCAAGCCCATCATCGGCTGCGAGTTCTACGTTGCCGCCAACAGCCGCCTGAGCAGAACTGCCGCTGACAAGGATCCCTACCACCTGGTTCTGCTGGCCGAAAACAACGCCGGCTACCAGAACCTGCTGAAGCTGGCGAGCATCGGATATACGGAGGGTTTCTACTACCGGCCGCGTATCGACAAAGAAGTGCTCGCCCAGTTCAACGAGGGGCTCATCTGTTCGACCGCCTGCATCAAAGGGGAGGTCACGGCGGCCGTTGCCCGCGGCGACATGAACGTCGCCCGCGAAGTGGCCGAGAGCTATCTGAAAATCTTCGGGTCCGAGCGGTTCTTCATCGAGATTCAACGTCACAAAGACGACGATCCGCAGGTCCGAGCCGGATGCATCGAGCTGGCCAGGGAACTGGGCATCGGCCTGGTCGCGACCAACGACGTGCACTTTCTCAACGCCGACGACTATGAGGCCCACAACTGTCTGACCTGCATCAGCACAGGCAAGCTCGCCAGCGATCCCGAGCGAATGGTCTATCCGCCGGGGGTGTATCTCAAGAGTTCGGACGAGATGCGGGAGATGTTCCCCGAGGCCCCGGATGCCTGCGACAACACGCTGGCCATCGCGGCCCGCTGCCACGTGGAAATCGACCTCAAAACGCGCCACGCGCCGCGGTACACGCCGCCGGACGGCTTGACGCCCGAGGACTATCTCCGCAAGCTCTGTTACGAGGGGGCCAAGGAACGCTACGGCGAGATCACCGACCGCGTGACCGAGCGAATGGAACGCGAGCTCCAGGTCATCCAGTCGAAGGGTTTCTCCAGCTACTTCCTGATCGTCTGGGACTTCTGCAACTACTCGCGTTCGCATGGCATCCCGGTGGGGGCCAGGGGCAGCGGCGTCGGCACGATCGTCGGCTATTGCCTGGGCTTGTGCAACGTCGATCCCCTCCGGTACGACTTGCTGTTCGAGCGGTTCATGGACCCGGCCCGAAACGAAATGCCCGATATCGACATCGACATGTGCCAGGTCCACCGGCCGGACGTGATCGATTACGTCCGCAAGAAATACGGCCAGGTCGCCCAGATCATCACGTTCGGGACGATGAAGGCCAAAATGGTCATCCGCGACGTCTGCCGCGTGATGGGCGTGCAACTGGCCGAGGCGGACCGGCTCTGCAAGCTGGTTCCGTTCTCGCTGGACATGACGCTCGACAAGGCCTTGGAGACCGAGCCCGAGCTCAAGCAGGCGTACGACACGAACGATTTGACCCGCAAGGTGATCGACATCGGGCAAAAGCTCGAAGGGCTCACCCGCCACGCGTCGGTCCACGCGGCCGGCGTCGTGATCGCCGACGAGCCGCTGACGAACTTCGTGCCGCTCTACAAGGCTTCCGGTTCCGACGACATCATCACCCAGTACGAAGGCCCGATGGTCGAAAAATGCGGCCTGCTGAAGATGGACTTTCTGGGCCTCAAGACGCTCAGCGTCCTGTCGCGGGCCTGCCAGCTGGTCAAGGCCAATCACGGCGTCGACCTCGATCTGGAGAAGATCGACATCATGGACCCGAAGGTCTTCGAGATCTTCGTGAAGGGGCGGACCAAGGGCATCTTCCAGTTCGAATCCGGCGGCATGCAGGACTTGGTGATGAAAATGCGGCCGGACCGCATCGAGGACCTGATCGCGGCCAACGCGCTGTACCGCCCGGGCCCGATGACCCTGATCCCCGATTACATCGACCGCAAGCACGGCGCGGACTGGACCTGTCCGCACGAGATCATGACCGAAGTGCTCCAGGAGACCTACGGCATCATGGTCTACCAGGAACAGGTCATGCGGATCTGCAACCGCCTGGGCGACATCCCTCTGCGCGAGGCGTACGGCCTGATCAAGGCGATCAGTAAGAAGAAGATTGAGATCATCGCCAAAGAGAAGGAGCGGTTCCTCGAGGGCTGCGTCGCCAAGGGCATCAAGAAGAGCGAGGCCGAGCACATTTTCGAGCTGATCGAGCGGTTCGCCGGCTACGGCTTCAACAAGAGCCACTCGACTCGTTACGCGTTCATCGCTTACCAGACCGCCTTTCTGAAGGCCTACTATCCGGTCGAGTTTATGGCGGCCCTGCTGACCTACGACAAGGGCGACACGGAGAAGGTCGTCGAGTACATCGGCGAGTGCAAGGAGATGGGCATCGAGGTGATGGCGCCGGACATCAACGACAGCGACGTCGATTTCACCCCGTTGTACAAGGAGACCGGCCAGGGCGCCAAGGGCGTGATTCGGTTCGGTCTTGCTGCGGTCAGGGGCGTGGGCGAGAAGGCGGTCGAGCAGATGATCGTCGCTCGAAAGAAAGTGGGGCGGTTCAAGAGCCTGTTCCACTTCTGCGAGAACGTCGATCTGCGGGCGGCCAACAAGCAGGTGGTCGAGGCTCTGATCAAAGGCGGCGCCTTCGACCGTCTCGGCGGCAACCGCAACCAGATGATGATGGGCCTGGAACGGGCCATGCAGGTCGGGTCCAGCCTGCAATCGGACAAGATCAGCGGCCAGATGAACTTTTTCGGACAGGTCACCGATGAGAAGCAGTACGCGGAGGACCACAAGGCGTTGCCGGACGTGCCGCCGTGGCCGGAACTGCAGATGCTGGCTTTTGAGAAGCAGGTCCTGGGGTTCTACGTCACCAGCAACCCGCTCAGCCAGCACGCCGAGATGATCAACAATTATTCGACGACGAACACCGCCCGCCTGGCGCTGGAGCATGCGCCCGGCGACGAAAACGGCAACGGCCATGGAAATGGAAATGGAAACGGCGAGAAGGGCGAGAAGCAGGTCACCCTCGGCGGCATGGTCACGAAGATCCGTTACAACATCACCAAGAACGGCCGAAACGCAGGCTCCAAGATGGCGGTCTTCACGCTCGAAGACTTGCAAGGGCAGATCGAGGTGGTCCTGTTCCCCGACACGCTGGCCGAGTGCGCGTCGATGCTCGTCGAGGACAGCGTGGTCTTTGTCAAGGGCAAGACCGACTATCGCCGGGAGCGGGCGAACATCCTGGCCTCGGAACTGATCCCGCTGGAGAAGTCGCAGGAGAAGCTGGCCAAGGGCGTGCGGATCAAGCTGGACGCCCGCGACATGACCCGGGAGAAAGTCCTGCAGATTCGCAGCGTCTGCCAGTCCCATCGGGGCACCCGGGCGCTCTCGATGGTCATTCAGACCGACCGGGGGAAGATTTACGCCACCGCGGACCGCGCCCTGTGCGTCAATCCGGACACGGAGTTCTGTCGCAAGATGCGGCAGCTCGTCGGCGAAGACAACTTCTCGCTGGCCAAATGAGCCCATCCATCGCGTATCGGCAGGGGCACATCCTGCTGGCTCAGTGGCGGGAATGACGGCAAAGGGAGGTCCTTCGAGCAGACCTCGCCGCACGCGGCTGCTATTCGGT
>CALMMH010000655.1 GCA_937868145.1 uncultured Phycisphaerales bacterium | reverse complement strand
TTGGTACTTCGGGTGTATTTTTTCCTTCATAGTTATAGCTCCGAAAGATTCTCGAAACCGTCTATTCTACTGATGAAGCTGGGCATTTCAACAGGAATTTTGTCATTTTTGGGCCATTTATGGGAGCGAGAGGGAACTTCTTGCTTGCCAAACCGGCCTAAGATACAATACGCACCGTAAAAAAAGGTCAGCCAAATTCTGATTGGAGTGCACAAATGATTGAAAACAGCGGAATTCCTTGCGTCGGTCGACGACGAAGGGGGAGGGGTTCACGGTTCGATCTGGGGGTCGTTGCGCTCTGTTTGACGGCGGCAATGCTGGTAGGGTGCCGCAACGAAGCTTCGACATCCAAGGCTCCGGCGACAAAGGCCGATGGCTCTGCGGTTCAGGCGGCATCCGCCCAGAAGGCTGCCTCCGCGGCCGAACCGGTCGAACTCAAAGCCACTGAGCTATCGCCGACGATCACCATCGAAAAGCCCGTCCTGGATCTGGGCGAGGTCGGCACGGACTCCAAACGGACAGGCGGGTTCCGGTTCACGAACACCGGAAAATCGCCTTTGAAAATTCTGCAAGTCCATAGTTGTTGCGGAGTTGCGCCTCGAGGCGTCGAGGCCGGCCAGGAGTTTGCCCCGGGTGAAAGCGGCACCTTGGAGTTCGATTATCTCGTCGGATCTACGCCAAGCCCCGCCGTGACGAAAGAGCTTCGGATGCGCACGAACGACCCTGAACATATGATCGTGTCGTTTGTGGTCAAAGCATCCATCGTACGCAAAGTGGAGTGCACTCCCCGCGCGTTGCGGTTGTTCCTTAAGAGAGAGAATGCCGGTTGCGGCGATGTGACGATCCGCAGTATGGACGGCCAGCCGTTTTCTATCTCCAGTATCAAGTCGACGGCCAACGCGATCTCCATCGACTATGACCCGAACGTCAAGGCTACGGAGTTCGTGCTCAAACCCCGACCCGATATGGAGAAACTGCCTCATAACGTCCGAGGTGTGGTCAGCTTCGATTTGACGCACCCCGAGTGCGGCAACGTGCGGGTGCTATTCGACGTTTTACCCGAATTCACAGTCAATCCAGCCCATCTGATGGTCTTCAATGTGCGGCCCAATCAACCCGTCAAACGCGAACTCCTGATTCTGAGCAACTACCAGGACGAGTTCGAGATCGAGTCGGTTTCGTCGCAAAAGGGACTCATCAAGCTTTTGGACAAGAAGAAGCTCGGCAATCGCTACCAGTTGGAGGTTGAGATCGCCGTCCCGACGCGGCAGAGGGAAGATACGATCGTGGCCGACGTGCTCGAAGTGAAAATCAAAGACGGGGAATCCGTATCCATCCCGTTCCGCGGGTTCTACGGTGAGGACTGATAGGCGGTGTCGAACACGCGGACGATTTCCAGTGGTGGACGCAGACTGCCTGTTTGGGCTGCGAATGCAACCTCTTTCCTGATAAGCGGTTGCGTGCTCATGACATGCCTGTCGTGTCCGTCTGAAACACAGGGGCCTCTTTCGCAGACTCGCGGTGGTTCCAAGGTGGTCTTGTTCCTGACTGGGAACGAACTCGGGGCGTTGCGGCCCTGCGGTTGTTCCGGCGGCCAGTTGGGGGGCATCGAAAAGCGCCCGGCGGTTTTCGACCGCGTGTCGCCCCATCGCCGGATGATTGTCGACACGGGGAACCTGTCCGCCGGCGACGGCGAGCAGGATCTCATCAAGTTCGGCATCTTTTGGGAAGCGTTCAGACTCCTGAAGTACGACTTGGTTTGTCTGACGAGTCAGGATGTCGTAATGGCCGAGCGTCTGGGGCTCGCATCGGGACCCCAGCAGGGATTCGGGGTCGTGGAAGATCGCGATGGAGCATTCCAGGTCTTCCGCAAGCAGTTTCCGGACCTCGGCATGACCGTCAATATTGCTGCTTTCGATTCGCGTACGACGCCGGCGGAAGATGCGGCGGATCTGTTTGCCGGGGGACCGGCGAACCCGACGGTCAATATTCTGATCCTTCGCAGTTCGAACAGCGGCGAGCTTCGGGATCTCATAGCGAAATCCAAGGGAATCGACTGCATCATCTTCCCTTCGGATGCGGACGAGCCGCACATTCTGAGCGAAGCCGGCGCGACGCCTCTGGTGATCACGGTAGGGCGTCTCGGACGCCATATCGGTCGGCTGCAAGTGGCGGTCCCGACCAAAGGAGCCAGGCCGGTCCTGGAGTACGCAGTGATTCCCGTCGTTGCGGACCTGCCTGACGATGCAGCTCTCGTCCAGCTCTATGGACGCTACCAGCAGTTGGTCAGTGCGGCGAATTTGCTGGAGAATTATCCGCGGTTTCCGCTGCCGGACGACCTCGCTTTTACCGGGTCCGAGTCCTGCAAGACGTGCCATCGTTACGAGTATGACCAGTGGAGCGAGAAGTCCCATGCCGCGGCCCTGAACTCCCTGAAAAAAGTGGGTTCGGACCGCGATCCGGAATGCGTGATCTGCCATGTGATCGGGATGGAATACGAAGGCGGCTATCTTTCGGAGGAACAAACGCCGCACCTGAAGGATGTCGGGTGTGAAAACTGCCACGGACCGGGCTCAGAACACATAAAATCGCTCGGCAAGACGGCGACCCGGGAGCCCAAGATGAGCTGCCTGGCCTGCCATACCGCCGAAAAGAGCACCGGGTACGCCGGGCATGAGGAGGAGTACATGCAGAAAATTGTGCATTGGAGGGAACCCGCAGCCGCCGGCAATGTCAAAGACTAGGGAAGGGGTGTCCTTATGATCAAGACATTGCGCATTACAGGGGTGGCCGCGGTGGTTTTCGCGGGCCTGGTTTTGGCCTCGGTCCTCGGACCGGTATCGCTGATTCATCTCGACGACCAGAGCGATCAGCGGGTGGGGAAGGTTCTGGAGTCGAAGGGCGCTGTGGAACGGTTCCACGATCTGCACGGCGACAAGACCGACACAGGCCAGGATACGACTCCGCCTCTCGTGAGGCAGGCGGAATTTTTCAAGGACATCATCGATCCGAAGGTCGTAGAACCGACGCCGACGACTCCCGTGGCCGCCGGGGTGAAACCGGCCCGGACTGTCAAACCTCCTGTGATTTCCGCGAAGTTCACGCTCCTCGGGACGAGCTATTCGCCTTCGAATCCGAACGCCTC
The DNA here is from genome assembly GCA_937868145.1 of uncultured Phycisphaerales bacterium. Taxonomy (GTDB): domain Bacteria; phylum Planctomycetota; class Phycisphaerae; order Sedimentisphaerales; family Anaerobacaceae; genus PLanc-01. The sequence continues at coordinate 789 of CALMMH010000655.1, read as the reverse complement.
GTTCGCGTATGTTCGTAGCATGCAGGACAACACGTGTCGGTGGCTTGGGTGCGGCGAAGAGTTCAATTATCTGACGATCAAAGAGGTCCGAGAAAGTTCAATCATCTGCTCCGACGGCAGCCAGGACAGCGAGGTTCTGATGGAGGTCGTGCCGGATCGCGTCAGCATGCTGGAGACCGGCGATTTGACGGCGTCGGATGCCGCTCCGGAGACTCCTGGGCCCGTTGCGGTGAAAATGCCGACGGGCGCCCCGGCCAATCCGTCGCGACTTCCGAAACGTCCGGCTTTTCGACAGCCGCCGGGAGCCCCGCCGAAGATGGAGGGCAACGAGCATGAGGCTCTGAGAGACCTTGCCACCGAGTTGAAGAGACTCCAGACCCTGCCCGGCGGCGACACCGGTGATGCTCGCAAGGCCGAGCAGGAGGCCGCCATTGAGAAGCTGATTTCCGAGTTCAAGTCGTCTCGAGTCAGCCCTCAGGAAACCCAGAAACTGGAGGACCTGGGCGACGAGGTCTCCGACGCCAACGGCCGGCCCCGAGATGAGCGAAATCGCGAACTCATGAAACGGCTCAACTCCTCACGTGCCGCGAAGGACTGATGGGGTTCCTGGTCCCGCGAATTGTACCCCCCACATACGCCGGGAATGGCCCGGCCTCGGATCGTCCTGTGGTTCTGGGACGTACCGTTTCTCGTTGTCTGCCGCTACAGACCTCACACCCCCTGCATTGCCTCCGAACGGAGCGTCCTCGGCTCCTGCCAGGGCTGGAAACCATCTTTTTTCCAGCCCGC
>CALMMH010000654.1 GCA_937868145.1 uncultured Phycisphaerales bacterium | reverse complement strand
ATCGGCGCGACGACGACTTCGACCATCACCAGTCCGACGTACACCACAGGGGCAACGACGCCGAGGGAATCGAAGTACTCCTGAATCATCCGCACCCGCTCGGGGGCCGAGACGCCTCGGGCCAGCAGCACCGCAACGATCCCGCCGGACCGGTGCGACCACACCGCCAAGCCCACGACCGCAAGAGCAAGAACCACAACCACCCACGACGCCCGCGCCCTCACAATCCAACGCCGGGTGCGATGCGAACGAGACCTCGCAACCACCGCGGCCGCATCAGCCGCCGACGCCGGACCTGGATTCTGTGAATCGGACTGGACCAAGACGACCCTCATGAATCAAAGGCCTCATGATAGTCGCTGGGCGAATGAAGGACAAGGGTTTCCCGTTCGCAGCGATGCCGCATTGAATTGAAAACCGTCGTGGGCCTTCCCTGCAAGGAATCGTCCGTCGGCGATCGAATCGGACGTTCTTCTCGGACCCACCACTCCACCGGCGTCCGCTTCGCCCTTTTGCCCCATTGCCTCTTGACAACGGGCCGCAATTCGGCTATGCTCTGTATTCATCAATCGCTTTGGGGGTGGTTGTAAATGGGGTGGATGAGAAAGACATGTCCCGGCGCTTGTCGCGACTTCGGTTGTCATCGACGTTGTCCCAATAATTGATCCCGCTTTTCCCATTTCGACCTGATCGTCGAAAGACGAAAACGAACAAGGGAAAGGGCGAATCCTATGACCAAGAAACACATGATCGCAAGCATCACAGCCGCATTCGTCGTCTGTGTGGCCTGTCTGACCAACTCGGCGTCGGCCGGGATGTACACGTTCGCGGACACGATCGACACATGGGGATGGCTGGAAACGGACGCCGTGCGTTTCACGCAGTCCAGTCCGCTCCACTACACCCACGACCTCAATCAGGAGGTGAATTTCGCCGCGGGAGATCGGGTCACCGAAGCGTACCTGGAGTTGGATTTCACGAACGACGCGACAGAGGACCTGGGCGGCGGCGACACCTACAAGCTCACAGGGCTCCTCAAGTGGGACAACAGAGAGTACGCCACGGTGGGCTTCGACGGCTTGGCGTGGGTCGAGGTTGCCTCGGGCGCCGAGATTGACGACGGCGCCTACTCCGTGGTGCTCGACATCGATTGGCTCAATGACAATGGTCTTCTGGACGTGACGCTCACCGTCCACAATTCGCGAAGCTCCGCGGATGCCTGGCTGGACCACTCCAAGCTCTACGGAACCGCGATGACTCCTCAGATCCCGGACGATCCGACGCCCGCGGTCGTTCCGGTTCCCGGCGCCCTGCTGCTGGGCCTGCTCGGACTGGCGACCACTCGGAAGCTGCGTCGGTTCTTCTAACAGTCCCCGCAGACACGCACAATCGCAGAACCGCCGATGGGACCCTGGCTCGTGGTCCCATCGGCCTTTTTTTTGTTCCTCTGCACTGGGAGCCATCGGTCGTATAATGCCCACTCATGACCGCAAACGAACGACAGCATAGATTCGCGTATGCGTACGCCATGGCGGCGGTAGTCTTCTGGGCAACCGCGGCTTCCGCGTTCAAGATCTCCCTGAGGCACGTGGGCGTGATGCCGCTGTTGCTCTTTGCCTCGATGACCTCGACGACCGTCTTCTTCCTCGACCTGATCGCGACGAAGAAACTGCCGCTCCTGCGGACCTTCACGCGCAAGGATTATCTCTGGTCGGCGGGACTGGGATTTCTGAATCCGTTTCTGTACTACGTGGTCATCTTCAAGGCGTATTCGCTGCTGCCGGCCCAGGAGGCCCAGCCGATCAACTTCGTCTGGCCGCTGACCCTGGTGCTGCTGTCGATCCCCATTCTTCACCAGCGCATCAAGCTTGCCAGCATCCTGGCGATCCTCGTCAGCTTCCTCGGCGTGGTCGTCATCGCAACCCATCCGACCCGCCCTGCGGATATCCTGGCCTTTCGGTTCAGCAGCGGTCCCGGCGTGGCGCTGGCTCTCGGCAGCACGATCGTCTGGGCGCTCTTCTGGGTGCTTAACACGAAGGACCGCCACGACGAGGCGGCGCGTCTTTTCGTCAATTTCCTCTTCGCGTCCACTTACATTCTGGTTGTGGTTCTGGTGTTTGGCCGGCGAGAGCCCTTCGCCTGGCAAGGCCTGCTCGGCGGCGTCTACATCGGCCTGTTCGAGATGGGCATCACGTTCCTCGTCTGGCTGAAGGCCTTGCGCAGCGCCAAGACCACGGCCCACGTGGTGAACCTGATCTATCTGGTTCCCTTCCTGTCGCTGTTGGTCATCGCATTCGTGCTCGGCGAGAAGATCCTGCCCTCGACCATCGTGGGCCTGGTCCTGATCATCGCCGGCATCGTCCTGCAAAAGACCGTAGGCTAGAATCCGCCGCCTGAAGCAATTCCCGTCCACCGCGACGTCTCCGTCAGACATTCCGCGGGACAACAAACGGTTTGCGATACGGCCGCGTCAACAGGGCGTTGGCGTCGGCCCTGGCGCTACCCACGAACTTCTCCGCCTGCGGATCGAACGTCAGCATCGGCCCAAGCTGAAACGTGTTTTGGGCGAGATCGCGTCCGATTGCGCCTTTGACAGTCTCGGCAATCCGGTCCCACGATCTGGCGATCTCCTCGTGCCGGCCGAGGACCTCGGGCCTGGCCGTGCCGGCGACCTGCTGGCCGAGCCGGTAGGAGATATTGCCCAGTTGGCAGCAGGTGGCGGACAGGTGCCCTTCCGCGATGTCGGCGTTAAGGTCCTCGACCCTGCGGCTGTGCATCGCGTGGATGAAATTCTCGAAGTGGTCGCCCGGGCCCATCTTGACCTCTATCTCCGGCAGTTCTTCGGGCTGGTCGGAGCCTTTGGGATAGAACTTGCCGCCCCGGATGACGCCGGCCTCCAGGTAGAATTCATTGCCCACGTTGGAAGGGTACTTCTTGCCGTCCAGGCCGACGCGGTCGACCAGCCCGAGGACTTCGAACACCAGCAACGTGCCGCCGAAATCCATGATGGTCAGTTGACAGTTGGGGGTTTGGGCCTGGTCGGTGAACGGCGGGTGTCCTTCCGTGGAGTTCACCCAGCGTCCGCCCATGCTGATCACGCTCTTGGGCAGAGTGGCGCCCGGGATCGCCCAGCGGGCGATGTCCATCTGATGCACCCCCTGGTTGCCGATCTCCCCGTTGCCGAAATCCCAGAACCAATGCCAGTTATAATGGACCCAGTTTTCACTAAATTGTTGTTTGGGCGCAGGGCCCAGCCAGAGGTTGTAGTCCAGGTTCGCCGGCGGGTCCTGGACCGGCTTGAAACCAATGCTCCACCGGCCCGAGCCGTTCTTGGAGGCCGCGCCCTTGGAGACCAGCAGTTTGCCATACTTGCCGCTGGCGATGGCCGCGACCTGGTTGGCCCAACTCTTGCTGGACCGGCTCTGCGTGCCGTGCTGGACGATCCGGCCGTACTTGCGGGCGGCCTCCACGCACTTGCGGCCCTCGAAAACGTTGTGGCTGCACGGCTTCTCGACGTAGACGTCCTTGCCCGCCTGGCAGGCCCAGATCGTGGCCAGCGAATGCCAGTGGTTCGGCGTCGCGATCGAGATCGCGTCGATATCCTTGTTCTCGAGCAGCTTGCGGATGTCGCCGTAGGCCTCCACCTTGTGCCCGTACTTCTTCTCGAACGCGGCGGCCTTGTCGTCCAACACCTTGCGGTCCACATCGCAGAACGCCGCGACCCGCACCCCCTCCATCTCCTCGAACGCGCTGATGTGGGACCCGCCCCGCCCGTTGACTCCGACGACGGCGACACGAATCTCGTCATTGGCCCCCAGAATCCGCGAAGACGGACGGACAACCGGCCCCCCGGCTTGCCGACACCCGGCCAGCGTGATGCCCAACCCGGCGGCGATCGATCCTCTCACGAACTGTCTGCGCGTGATGTGCGT